>NZ_QBLR01000188.1:0-6682 GCF_003070835.1 Halanaerobium sp.
TATAAATCAAGACAATAAAATTAAATCTCTCTGCTGACAGTGTTCTCTAAACTTCCAATTCCTTCAATTTCAATTGTTATTTGGTCTCCGTCTCTTAAAAAAATCTTCTCTTCTCTGGCAAATCCAACCCCCTCAGGAGTACCGGTTAGAATAACTGTCCCCGGCAGCAAAGTCATATTATGTGATAAATAACTAATCAGCTGTTCTACCTTAAAAATCATATCTGAGGTTTTCGACTCCTGCATAGTTTTTCCATTTAAAATTGATCTAATCTTTAAGTTATTGGGATCCAGGTCAGTTTCAATCCAGGGTCCAAGCGGACAAAATGTATCAAAAGATTTTCCCCGCGCCCACTGTTTGTCCAGTTTCTTCTGACAGTCACGCGCGCTGACATCATTAGCACAGCTGTAACCAAGCACATAATCTTCAACCTCAACAGTTTCAAGATTTTTAGCTTTTTTTGAAATTATAACTGCCAGTTCAGCTTCAAAATCAACCTCTTCTGGAGCCAGTTTTGGTAAAATAATATCTGCTGCTGGATCAGTAATACTGCTGGTTGCCTTTAGAAAAACAACTGGACGCTCTGGAATTTCAGCCCCAGTTTCAACTGCATGCTGTCTGTAATTTAACCCAATTGCTATTATATTTGGCGGCTGAACTGGAGCCAGGAGTTTAAGCTGATCAAGCTCTGCAACCTCTTTGCCTTGAGAAAACTCTGAAAAAATATCTCCTTCAAGCTCAAATACTGTCTCACCTTTTAAGATTCCGCTTTTTATTTGATCATCTTTTTGATATCTAATAATTTTCATTTGCTGCTCACCTACTCAATTCTATAGTTTATAGATAAATTTCTTCGATAATCCCTCTCAACTCTGCCACTAATTCTTTACTACCTGCAATTAAAAGCGGGGCTCCTCCAATTTCAGACTTATAGACTTCTCCCCCCGCCTCTCTGACCAATAATTCTCCCGCTGCAAAATCCCATACTTTAAGTTTGAATTCCCAGTAGGCATCAATTCGACCACTGGCCACTGAAACAAGATCAAAAGCAGCACTTCCAGAACGCCTGAGACCTCTGATATTCTTTAAAATTTTATTTAGGGGTTCCAGATTATCAATTTTTGATTCCTTTTTATCATAGGGAAAACCGGTAGCAACCAGCGAATTATTTAAGGCTGTTTTATGAGAAATTTTAATTGCTGTCCCGGATTTATAGGCTCCTTTATCTTTGATTGCCGAATACACCTCATCAAGTTCCGGAATATAAATAACGCCCATCACAACTTCATTTTCATATTTTAAGGCAATAGAAACACAATAAATAGGATAGGAACTGGCATAATTATTGGTTCCATCCAGAGGATCAATGACCCAGGTATATTTGCTCTTTTTATCTTCATAATCACTTTCTTCCCCCATAATATTATGTTCAGGATAACTTTTTTCAATCTTAGCTCTGAGCATATCTTCACTCAACAAATCAATTTCTGTAACAAGATCAGTGATTGTACTTTTAGTCTCAACATTAAAGTTCTCTTTTTTTAACTTTTCCTTCTGCATCTTCCCCACATTTATAGCCCATTCCTTGGCATGTACTGCTGCGTCTACTAAATTTATCAAATTAAAAATACACCTCCAGGATTAGTCTTTATTCAACTTAATTCTATCAAAAACTTTCTCTGATTACAATTTTAAGAGCATCTCATAATGAGGAATATCATCTTCTAAATATCTATCAGAAACAACCTCAAAGCCCAGACTCTTATAAAAATCAAGAATATATTCCTGAGCAGAGATCCTAACTGCTTTTGTATCCATGTTATTTTCAATAAAAGAAATTGCCTGCTGCACCTGCTTTAATCCCAGTCCCTGTCTTCTAAATTCTTTTTTTACAAGTACCCGCCCAATTGAAATCTCTGGATAGGATAAACCGGAAGGAATAATCCGCAAATAAGCAGCAATTTGATCCTGTTCCTGATAAAATAAATGAAAAGAATCCTGATCTTTATTATCACACTCATGGTAGGGACAGTCCTGCTCAACGACAAAGACATTAATCCTGGCTTCAATTATTTTATATAACTCCTGGTTTGTTAGTTCTTCAAATTTTTTTATATATAGTTCCATCATCTACTCCTTTGACAATTTATAGTCCGATTTCAATTATTTATTGAAAGACATTTCTACAACTGCAGCTTTTTCCGCTCTGGAAAAATAATAGCCCTGATAATAATTACAGTTATTTTTTCGTAAAAATTCTAATTCTTCCTTTGTCTCTACTCCTTCAGCCACAACTTCCAGGCCTAAATTCCTGCCCATCATAATTATCGTTTTTACAATATTTAAGTTACTGCGGTTGTGGACAAATGACTTATCAATTTTTAGTTTGTCGAGGGCAAAGCGATTTAAATATTCAAGTGATGAATAACCGGTTCCAAAATCATCAATTGAAATTTTGACTCCCAGCTGCTTCAGCTTTCTTAAAACTTCTACGGTATATTCAATATCTTTAATTACTGTTCTTTCGGTTATCTCTAGCTCTAAAAATTCTGCTTCCAGCTGATGTTTATTCAGCAGCTTTTCTATTTTTTGAACAAAATCATCCTGCTGAAACTGCTGGGGTGCAATATTTACTGACATGACTAGGTTTTGATAGCCTTTATTCTGCCAGCTTTTTAACTGCTGCAGGGCTTCATTTAAAATCCAGTCACCCAGTCTTAAAATCATCCCTGTTTCTTCGGCCAGCGGAATAAACTCTGCCGGTGAAATTCTTCCCTCTTTGGGGTGCTGCCAGCGTATCAGCGCTTCTACTCCAATAACCCTATCAGTCTTAGTTTCCAGCTGGGGTTGATAAAAAAGCTGAAACTCATTATTGACCAGTGCTTTCCTCAACTTCCCCTCTAAATTTAAGCGGCCTGAAAGCTGGCCCAGCATCTTCTGGTTAAAAAATTTGATATTATTTTTTTCATCAACAAAATGAAGAGCAAGCCTTGACTTTCGAATCAGATCAGAACAACTTTCCTCTTCCTGGTTAACCGCTATCCCAATTTTTATTTTTAAATAAACAAGATTATTGTTGACCTCATAGGGTTCTGAAAGTTTAGTAATAATCTCTTCTGCATATTTTTGGATCTCCGCTTTATTTTTTGCTGAAGCAAAATAGAAAATAAACTCATCACTTTTCCGGGCAATTGTCATCTCTTCAGATAAGCTTTTGCTCAGCCGCTGATAAAGTTCCTGCAGAATTTCATTACCTTTTTGATAACCATAATTACTGTTAACTAAAGTTAGGTTATCTGTAATCAGGGTAAATAAATAAACATCACTGGCACTGTCTTTGTTTTTCTTTAGAGTTTCCGAAAGATTGCTTTCTAAAAAGTTCAAATTAGGCAGACCAGTCAGGGGATCATTGTAAGTTAACTTTTTTATTCTACTCAGCATCTGATTAAAGCCGGAAGCAAGACTGCCAAACTCATCTTCACTTTTAATATCAAGTTTAAAACTCAGCTGCCCGTTTTCTACTCTTTTAAATGCTGAGACGATCTGCTGGATATTCTGATTTATGTATTCTGAAATATCGAAAATAATTAAAAATATAATTAGAATAATTATAGCAAAAGTAATTAAAAGTAAATAAAATGTATCATCACGAATATTTTTAATTTTTGAAAGAATCCGCAGGACAATGCTGTAATAACTGCTCTGATAACCTCCAGATCCCACAAACATATCTGTGCCCTCAATCTGCTGCAGGTATCCATATTTTGTTTCAATCATTCCATTGCTGGGATTAGTGTAGGGATAACTCAATCTGCCGCTGCCTTTATTTTCAATAAGGGTAATCATTTCTTTTAACAGGGCTCTATCCCTAACCTGAAGGTCAATTCTATTTTTTCCTTCAAAGGCAGGTGTCGGAGGCAGAGAAATTGTATTACCATCCAGGTCATAAATATAAAAATAAAGATCATCAATAGCTATATCACCATTTAACTGAGCCATCATATTCCTCAACTCAGCTTCAGTTACAGTTTCACCCTGCGCCTCTTTTTCCTGGAGCCGCATCTGATAGACTTCAGATAAAATTTCTGCTCTACTTTTAACCAGAGCTTCGTATTTATCAAACTTTCTTTCCAGTAATTCTGATTCCATTAAAGTCTGGTTTTCATCAGAAAGATAATCAAACTGATAAATAACAATTGCCAGCAGAATAATCATCGTCAGAATAAAGCTGAGTCCAATTCCCAGTAAAATTTTATTTTTGATAGATAAATTTTTAAGTATTCTCATCATTAGCTCCTATTTATATTTTTGCGTGCTGATTAGAGAAATTTAAACCATATTATTAGTTTTTATTATAACAGAAATATCTAATTATATCTATTTTTGCTGCCAATTTTACTAAATTCTGAATATTATTTCAAACAATTAAAAAAAGAAAACAGCCACTACAGCTGTTTTGATTAATCTTTATTTTGATTTGAATTTTCCTGTTTCTTTTCTTTTACTGCTTTTGACATTGTTTTTTTGAGAGTTTTCATCATATCTTCTTCACTATCAACACCCATTACTATAATGTCAGGACTGCCGCCAAAATAGTGATTAAATACCTCGAAGACTAAAATCCCGGTTAAAAGAGCAGCCAGAGCTAACTCCAAACCAAACTCAGTATAAACAAGGGCAAAAGCTAGTGCAGATATAAATCCAATTACATAAGACAGTTGATTCCTATGCTGGGTAATAAACATTGAGAGAAGGTCTTTTAAAACATTTAATTTTTTCTTGATAATACCACTTCTCCTTTATAGTGATTTCTTAAGAGTATCTACATAATATCAGTCCTGACTATGAATGTCAAAAGCTCAGCCTATGCTATATAGACTGAGCTCATAAGTTAGTTTTAATATGATTTTCTATTATTATTTAACTAAAAAGATATCATTATAATAGTCACTTTCTATTTCTCTTTTGTGAGCAAGCTCAGGATTAAGATTTTCAGTAAAAACCTGAAGCCACTCAGCATAAAGCTGATGCATTAACTCCAGCTCAACCTCTGTCTGCTGCCAGAATTCCTGATGAAGGCGACTCTGATGTTTCCAGATTATCTTCCCATCTTCTTTTACTGCACCAGAAAGACGATCACAGGGCATTCTTTCCACAAAATGCTCATTTATTATTTCAAAAGCGTCATTTAAATTAAACTGTTCTACATCATCTCTTACTTTAGCTTTTTCGGCCAGTTCTTCTGCCTGCTCAGAATAAATGGATAATAATAACTCCTGGTCATTAAACTCGTCCATTAATGCAGCAACTACTGCTGCTTCTCTGCTCTGAGCACTGCTGATTGCTGCCTCAAGCCAGGGATGAATATCACTACCGCCAATTAATTCTACCAGCGGCTTATCTTCTTTCAACTCACCGTACTTATGGCGGTAAGGAAAAATTAAGTCATCTACTTTTTCTGCTGAATATTTCTGGCTGAACTGATCAACAATCTCAGCCTCTCTTTCTTCAACAATCTGAATCTGTTTATATAACCACATATGGATTGGACCTAAAAATGCACTCATTATCAAAACTCCTTTTTATATACTTGATTATTCTTCTCAAGTTATTATAGCATTTTTGAAAAGAGCTTTATATGATTTGCATCACACTAGCAGCCAACCACCATATTTTAAATAATCTTTTTGAATTTAAAAAAGATTTTCAGCCACTGGAAAATATAAATTTTCTCAGCTAGCGAATAGTGATTTTATGAGTGCATTCAAATTCTTTACCTGCTTTTAATTTTCTGATTCCTTCCTTTTCCTCTATTTTACCACTGCTGTCCACTGAATCAGCAATTCCCTGCCAGGGCTCAATACAAATAAATGGTGCCTCTGCTGATTGAGACCAGACTCCAAGGTAGGGAAAATCTTTAAATTCAACTCCTACTTCTCTGTCAGATTTTCTGCTTTTTAAAGTTATCTTTTCTGATTTTAAATTTTTAAATACCAAGGCATCATCTTTAAAAGTGTCCGCCCGCAGTTCTAAAATCTTAGAGTCAGTTAAAACTTTTTTAGTCTGATGATTAAGGAGTCCAGATTCTAATAAATATTTATCCGCATTTTCTTTCTTCTCAAATTCTAAATAATAATCTTCTTTGCTTTCTCCCTCAGTCAGCGGCCAGTAAAATGCAGGGTGGGCTCCAATTGAAAAGTAAATTTCCTGATGATCGTGGTTAACCACTCGGTAAGAGATAGCAAGAGAATTACCTTTAATAGTATATTTAATTTCCAGTCTGAATCTGAAAGGATATTTTTCTAAAGTATCCTCGCTCTCCTCAATTGCATAAGTTAAGTGATTCCTGCTCTGCTCAACCAGCTCAAACTCCTTATCTCTAGCGAAACCGTGCTGAGTCATCATATATTTTTGACTATCATAAAAATAGCGGTCATCTTTTAGACGGCCAACAATCGGAAATAAAACGGGCGCTCTTCTCCCCCAGTACTCGGAATTCCCATGCCAGAGGTAGTTTTTATTATCTTTTTTTAATATTAATTTCTGCAGCTGAGCTCCAGCTGTATCAACTTCAATTTTTATTTCGTTATTTTCCAGTTTTGAAATCATAAATAATCTCCTCCTGGTCATTTTTTATATTTCGTAAATTATTAATTTCTATATTTAGATTATATAATAGATA
>NZ_QBLR01000015.1:0-35176 GCF_003070835.1 Halanaerobium sp.
AACTGCTGCTGGAGTTTTTGAAGTAAAAGCAGAACAGTCAGGTTATATTTCTGAAATCAAAGCTTTAGATGTCGGCCTGGCAGCAATGATTTTAGGTGCCGGTCGTGAAAACAAAGAATCCCAAATTGATCTCGCTGTTGGTTTAGAGTTAAATAAAAAGACAGGTGACCAGGTCAGTCAGGGTGATACTTTAGCAGTCTTACATTATAATGACAGCAGCAATCTTGAAGAAGCAAAGCAAAAATTACTAAAAGCGTTTACAATTACTGAAGCAGAGAAAGCAAAAAACAAGTTAATCTATGAGATAATTAAATAAGTGAATTTTTAGAGGTGAGTTTATGACTATTTTTAATGGTGAGCGTCTGGAAACTGAACTCTTCCAGTTAGATAGAGAAAGAATGGCTGATGGCTGGTATTCAGATGTTTATTTTCGTAATATTGCAGGTATTTTAACTGCTCTCTCTGAAGAAGGCTATCAGTTTCAGGGACAGGATATTGGAAATATTGAAGTGGAAATGCAGATTTTTCCCAGACGTCAGCCATTTTGCATTCTTGGTGGAATAGATGAAGCACTTTCAATTTTAAAAACTGCTACAGGTTATAAAGATGAAGCTGGGAACTTTATTAACACCTCATCTAACTTAGAGGTAGAGGCCTGTCATGATGGGGAAAAGGCATATTATAAAGGGAATCCTCATAATGTTGATCCGGTAATAAAAATTAGGGGCAGATATCGTGATTTTTCAATTTTAGAAACTCCAATGCTTGGTTCACTAACAGAAGCCTCAAGAATTGCTACCAATGTCTATGAGGTGATGGTTGCCGCTCGGGGAAAAGATATCCTTTTCTTCCCGGCTCGTTTTACCCATTATAAATCACAGGCGATGCACGGTTATGCTTATTCTTTAGGGGTTAATGCCTATAATAATGAATATGGAACCAACACTCAGCGCTATATTTCTACTGATGAGCAGGGAGCCTGGTGGGGAGGAAAAGGTGGTGGAACTATCAGCCATTCTTATGTAGCTTCATTTTTGGGTGAGACTGCCGAAGCAATGCTGCAGTTCTGTCGTTTAATGCCGCTTGATGTGAACCGGATTGCTCTGGTTGATTTTGATAATGACTGTGTTAATACAAGTTTAGAGGTTTTAAAGGCGATGTTTGATAAATATCTTGAATTATTAAAAGCTGGACAGGAAGAGGAAGCAAAAAAATATAAATTATTTGGGGTAAGACCTGATAATTCTTCTGATTTAAGAGATAAAAGTGTTGAGCCACTCGGCAAAAAAGAACTTGATAATGGTGTAAATTCTAGACTTATTTTCAACCTGCGCAACGCTGTGGATAATGCCTACCAGGAGTGGGATTTAAGACCTGAAGATCTGGAAATAGCTAAAAATTACTGTCAGGATGTAAAAATTATTGCAACTGGTGGTTTTAACCCCGCAAAAATTGATCGTTTTGAATCATCACAGGTGCCCGTGGATATTTATGGAGTCGGCAGCTGGCTCTTATCCAACTGTTCCTGTGAGGGAACCAAAAATGATTTTACAGCAGATGTTGTAAAGGTCAAATATGATGGAGAATGGATTGACCTGGCAAAAGTTGGCCGCTCAGCTGCGGAAAATCCAAAACTTGAAAAAATAGACCTCAGTAAAATTGGATAGAAATAAAATTTTGATTATAATTCAGGCTGTCTCTATTGAGGCAGTCTTTTAAAGTGGTGAATAATAATGAAAAAGAAAAATGAATTATTAGATAAACTTCTTAATTCAATGGCAGAAGAATATTATACTTTTAATGGTCAGATCATCAAAGTCAATAATCTAAAAGAAGTTGATTTCAAAAAAATAGCTTTAAAAGTTGATCAGGAAGACCAAAGATATTATGTCGAAAACAATTATCTAATTGATGAAGATAATGTCTATTTTAATAAAGAAAGTGTTAACCTGTTAAAATATAAAATTCAGTTTTTAGGCAAATTAAAAGCAGGAGAGCATAAGGTTAGCTATCATAAAAACTATAAATATCAGAGTTTAAGTATCGACCTGGATAAGGGCCTGGATTTATTAAAAAAATATCAGAAGAACAATCATAATCAGGCATCTTTTCTCCACTATAAATCAGATTTATTAAAAGAACTGCCTGAAGAGAGACGAGAACTGCTCTTAAAACTTGCTGCAGAAGCTGCTGAGCTGGGATATAATCTCTATCTGGTTGGAGGCCAGGTTAGAGATTTATTGATCGATCTGCCGTTAAATAAAGATCTTGATATTTTACTTGATGGTGATTTAGAAGACTTTTTTGCTCATTTAGAAGCAAAATTTGGTTATGAGTATGATTATAATAACAAGTTTTCTACCGGTTTTTTACACAATGAATACGGCTACTCAATTGATATAGCAAGCTGCCGGGAAGAAAAGTATCATTTCCCTGGTTCCCTGCCGCTGGTAGAAAAAGCTGATCTTTTTTCTGATTTGTTTCGCCGTGACTTTACAATTAACACTCTGGTAATTGATCTGCATCCAGATAGAAAAGGTATTTTATATGATTTTTTTGGTGGTCTCACTGATTTAAAAAATGGTATCCTCAGGGTGCTTCACAACTACAGCTTTCGGGATGATCCTTTAAGAATTTTAAGGGGAATTCGCTTTCAGACTTTAAAAGATTTTAAATTAAGTGCTGAAACTGTAGAATTAAGCAGGCGTTCTTTAAAAAATTATGATTATCATAAACTGGCCTTAGAAAGAATATTTACAGAACTTGCCTATCTTTTTGATGCCAGAAAAGATATTTCGCAGTTTTCATCTATTCTTTTAAATCAAATTCCAGTTTTAAATTTAATTAGAGATAATTACCAGTTTAACAGCAGTATAGATTCTGATTTTCTTAAGGGAGAAAAATTGCTTGCTTTAAGCAGAGAAAAAGGGCTGGAAGTTAATCATTTCCTTGTCAGATTAATGATTTTGTTTTATAATAATAAAGAAAGCGTAATTAAGTCCTGGCCGCTTTCGATTCCAGAAAAGAAAACTTTTATTCATAAAAACTGGGAAGAGCTTAATGCTTCAGTTTTTGATCTTAAAGATCCGGCTTTGAGATTTAGGGAACTGGAGTCCTATCAGGCAGAAGAACTAGTTATGTTTACGGTTCAGAATTATAAGCAGGAATATGTGGAAGAAGTTTTTAATCACCTGCAGCTCAGAAATGAGGTAGAAATACCAGTTTCCGGTCATGATCTGCTGGAAATGGGAGTGGAGCAGGGACCGGAAATCAGAGAATATTTACTTGAAGTCCGGGATCAGATACTGCGCAGACAGCTCAGCACTCGCGCTGAGGCTTTAGAATATCTAAGAGAAATTATTTAATTTAAATAGATTTATTGAGAGGTGAAATAATGAGTACAGTTTATGAACTACTATTATTAATACCCGTGCTTTTACTTTCTTTATCTTTACATGAGTTTATGCACGGCTATGTTTCCTATAAACTGGGAGATCCAACTCCCAAAGCACAGGGGAGACTGACTTTAAACCCACTGGCCCACCTGGATCCGATTGGCAGCCTGGTTTTAGTTTTAACCAGACGTTTTGGTTGGGCTAAACCGGTACCAATTAATCCAAATTATTATAAAAATCCAAGACAGGGAATGATGCTCGTCAGTCTGGCCGGTCCGGGATCTAATTTTTTTCTGGCCGCCTTATTTGCTTTAATTGCAAGAGTTATTGTTTATTTCAGTTCGGCAAGTTTATATCAGCTGCAGATGGCCGGTTATGGCAATCTTGTGCAGACATTTTTTGTCTTTTTTCAGCTGGCAGTGATTATAAATTTAAGTCTGGGCTTTTTCAATCTTTTGCCGGTGCCACCACTTGATGGTTCCAAAATTTTAATGGGAATTTTACCACCTAAATTTGATAAGTATATCCGCAAACTGGAAGGGCCTTATGGAATGATTTTATTACTACTCTTAGCTTATACAGGTGTTCTCTGGAGTATTATTGGTCCACTGGTTAATACCATTTACGGAATATTACTTTAAGCGAAAGAGGTTAAGTTATGGATTATAAATTAGTGCTTGATGACTTTGAAGGTCCACTGGAACTTTTATATCAGCTGGTCAAAAAGAATGAAATTAATATCAGTGAGGTCTCACTTGCCAAAATTACTGATCAGTATCTTGATTATTTAGATCAGATGCGGGAATTTGACATTGATCTGGCAAGTGAGTTTTTAATTATAGCTGCCGAGCTGATTGAAATTAAAATTAAGGCTCTGCTGCCTCAGGAAGAGGATGAAGAGGAAGAAGAGAGTGAACATGAGCTGATAACTCGCTTGAGAGAATATGAATTATTTAAAAATATTGCTCAGATGCTTAAAGAATGGGAAGAAGAGGCCGGTAATCGCTATCAAGCTCAGGTTGATATTGAAAAATTAATGCCGGAAATGCTGCAGGTTGATCTGGAGATTTCCGCTTCTGAGCTCTATGAGCTTGTTGTTAAGGCTTTAACAGCCGAAAAAGAGGAAGAAACTGAGGTCTTAAGAAATCCCAAACTTGAATATCTTAAAGAAGAAAAATTTAATATCCGCAATAAGATTAGAGATATTTTAAAAGATATAAGAAAGGTCAATCAGGAGATTTCTTTTTATCAGTTAATCAGAGAAGAGAACAACCAGCTGGAAATTGTGGTTAGTCTGCTTGCTTTACTGGAGCTGATGAAGAGAAAGAGAATCAAGGTGGTTCAGGATAATAATTTTTCTGATATCCGAATCAGTATGGAAAGGTGATTTGATGAGCGAAGATAATATAAGTTATCTCAGTCAAAAAAGAAGAGAAAAAGAACAAAAAATCCTGGAGAATCTTGGTTTTGAAGATTTAAAGCCAAAGGAAATCGCTCTGGTGGAGGCCCTTATTTTCAGCAGCAAAAAAAAGCTTCCCCGGGAGATAATTAAGGAGATAACTTCATTTTCAGAAGAAAAATTAGAAAGAGTTATTATCTATTTAGAGCAGAAATATCAGGGAGCAGAATTCGGAATTCAGCTCAAAGAATATAATGGTAGTTATTTATTTCAGACAAAAAAAGAATTTGCTCGTGAGATTGAGCAGTTATTTGATATTACAAAAGTTTCTTCTCTTTCTACTGCTTCTATGGAAACACTGGCAATAATTGCCTACAGACAGCCAGTGACCCGCTCAGAAATTGAGGAAATTAGGGGAGTTAGTGTAGAAAGAACTCTGACTACTTTAAGTAAATATGAGTTAATAGAAGAAGTTGGTAGAAAAGAAACTATTGGTAATCCAATAATTTATGGAACAACAGATCAGTTTTTAGAGTATCTGGATATTGAAGATTTAGCTGAACTACCAGAAATTGAGAGGGTGGAAAAGCTATTTGCAGAAGAAATAGAAGAGGCAGCTGAAAAGGCGGCTGCTGAGGAAACAGAATTGGACAAAGAAGAAACTGACCAGAAAGCCTAATCAGTTAAAGAAAATTAATTTAATAAGAAAATAATATTATTTAAAATAATTTTGAGGTGAAAAAATGGAGAGACTGCAGAAAGTTATGGCCCATGCAGGGGTTGCTTCTCGCAGAAAATCAGAAGAAATTATAGCAGAAGGAAGAGTCAAAGTTAACGGCAAAGTTGTTACTGAGATGGGATTTAAGGTTGACCCCAAAGAGGACGAAATAGTTGTTGATGGTAAACTGATCAGTGAAGAAAAAAAAAGGTATATTTTATTAAATAAACCAGAGGGTTATATTACTACAGTTTCTGACCCGGAAGGTCGGCCAACAGTTATGGATTTAATTCCTGACTTAAAACAGCGGCTTTATCCTGCCGGCAGACTTGATTATGATAGTTCAGGACTTTTAATTATGACCAATGACGGTGATTTAACCTATAAGCTGACTCATCCCAAAAAAGAAGTAGATAAAAAGTATCATGTTCTTGTTCAGGGAGAAATGACTGAGGAAGACTTTAATAAATTTGAAAATGGAATGGTTATTGATGGTCAAAAAACAGCACCGGCTAAAATATCAAATGTTAATTATAAAGGTGATAAGACCGATTTTGATATAATTATTCATGAAGGCAGAAACAGGCAGGTCAGAAGGATGGCTCAAATTGTAGGTTTTTCAGTGATTTCATTAAAAAGAATTGGATTTGCCTTCCTTACTCTTACTGGAGTTAAAGAGGGAGAATTTAGATACCTCAGTGACCAGGAAATAACAAAATTGAAAAATATGCTTTAATTAAGCTTAAAAGAAGGAATAACTCCTTCGATCAAGAATTAAGTAATTAGCTGTTTAAATATTCTCAAGATTATTTTTAATAATCCTGAAGAGTCTCCACCTGTTTTTAGAAAAAATATTATATTAATTTTGAGGGGGAGTTAAATTATTTATGGAAGAATTAAAGGTTTCATCACATTCTGATCCAAAATCTGTTGCCGGTGCCTTAGCAGCAGTAGTAAGAGAGGATAAAAAAGTTGAGCTACAGGCAGTAGGAGCTGGAGCAGTCAATCAGACTATTAAAGCGATTGCAATTTCCAGAGGCTATGTTGCCCCCAATGGAATGGACCTAATTATGATTCCGGCATTTACTGAAATTGAAATTGATGGAGAAGAAAGAACAGCTATTAAATTTTTAGTAGAACCGAGATAAATCACGATTTTTTAAAGCCTATCCGTGAGGGTAGGTTTTTAAATGTAAAATCAACTTGTGAGGTTGGTGGTTAATATTTTTCTAAAAAAAATTAGACTCAAGGGATTTAAGTCCTTTGCCAATAAAACTGATATAGAAATTGAAGAAAACATAACTGCTGTCGTAGGCCCAAACGGTAGTGGTAAAAGTAATATTGTGGATGCTATTCGCTGGGTTTTAGGAGAGCAGAGTGCAAAAAATCTTAGGGGAAGTAGAATGGCTGATATTATTTTCTCAGGCAGTGAAGAATTAAATGCCAAAAGGAAAGCCAGTGTAACCCTCTTTTTTGATAATTCCAGTGGTGAACTGCCGGTCGAAGGAAAAGAGCTGACACTGGGGCGTGAAGTTAGAGATGACGGCCGCAGTGATTATTTAATTAATGGAGCTTCCTGCAGGTTAAAAGATATAGAAATGCTTTTAATGGACAGCGGACTGGGCAGTGATGGTTATTCAATCGTCGGTCAGGGCAGAATTGATTCAATTATCAAATCCAAACCGGATAAAATGCGCCTTTTCTTCGAAGAAGCAGCGGGGATTATGAAGCATAAGTCCCGCAAGGAAGAAGCCGAAAAAAGACTTGAAAATACAAATAATGATTTAAATCGAATTTATGATCTGGTTGATGAACTGGAAAAAAGGCATGATCCCTTAAAGAAAGCAGCAGAAAAAGCTAAAAAATATAAAGGTTATAAAGATGAGCTTTCTGATCTGGAAATCAGCCTTTTAAATAAACAGTGGAAAATAAATTCAGCTAAATTTGAAGATCTAAGTAAAAAAAGAAAAGCACAGGAAAAAACATTAAATGAAAAGCAGAGCAGCTATAATGCCCTTTCTTATCAGCTGGATAATAATAAAGATCAACTTAAAGCTCTAAAAAATGAAAAGGAAGAAGTCAGCAACAGCTACTTTCAGAATCAAAACAAGGTAAATGAGATTAAAAATAACCTTAATGTTATGGAAGAGAGAAAAAATAACTACATAGAAAACAAGGAAAACCTAAGAGCTAAAATTGCTGAACTCAAAACAGAGTGTCAAAGTAAGCAGGAAGAGGTAAAAAAAGCAGCCGAAAATTATGAACTAATAAATTCTGACCAGCAGAATATTAAAAAAGAGATTGATAAGTTGAAAAATAATATTGCTCAGAACCAAAAAAAGATTGAAGTTCTTGATCAGCAAATTAAGGCAAAAGAAAATAAAATCGAAGCTAGAAAAAGGAAAATTCAGCAGGAAAATTCAGCTCTAGAGAGATTAAAAGAGCGGGTTGAAATTTCTAGTAATCGGCTGGAGGAAATATCTTCAGACCAAAATCAGATAGATGAGAAGATAAAGACTGAATCTGATCGCGCCTCTCAAATAGAGAAAGAACTGGCTGCAGTTAGAAAAGAGATCGAAAATAAACAGAGTAAATTAGAAGCTTTAAAAGCTAAAATCAGTAAAGAAGAGCAAGTTTTAGAAGCAGGTAAAGATCAGCTTTTAGAGACAAAAGAAAATTATCAGCATTATAATTCTCGACTGCAGCTGATGGAAGAGATGCAGGAAAGTTATGAGGGTTATTATAATGGTGTGCGCAGTATTTTAGAAAAGAGAGAGCAGTTTAGTGGTTTGATTGATGTGGTTGCAGAAATTGTTTCTGTCAAAGCTGAATACGAAGAAGCCATAGAAACTGCACTCGGCGCCAAGATGCAGAATATTATTGTTGAAGATGACCAGACAGCAAAAGATGCTGTAAAATACCTTAAGCAAAATAACAGAGGTAGGGCGACTTTTTTACCTCTAAATATGGTTAATGGTTCCCGCCTTGGTGATCGTTATTTAGACAAGCTGGCAGAGCAGAAAGGATTTATTGGTCTGGCAGTTGATCTGGTAGATTTTCCGGAGCGCCTGGAAAATATCTTCAATTTTCTTTTAGGACAGATTGTAGTCAGTGATAACCTCGACCATGCTGTTAAGATGGCCAAAAATATCAGGCGTAGTTTTCGGATTGTTACCACCGAAGGAGATGTTGTTTATCCTGGTGGTGCTATTTCTGGAGGAAGCAGCTCCAGCAACAGCAGAGATTTAATTGGCCGCAGTCGAAAAATTGAGGACCTGAAGTCACGCAGAAGTAAATTACAGCAAAAAGGAAAATCACTTGTCGAAAGATTAGAAAATGATAAAAAAGAGCTGGACCAGAAAAGAGAGAAGTTGGAGGATTTCAAATCTGATTTACAGGCTCTAAAAATGAAAGAAAACAATATTAAAAATGATAAAAATAGAGCTGAAGAAAATTTAAAAGGATTAAAATCTGACCAGAATTTAAGACAGGATAATTTTTCTGAGCTGGACACCAGTCTTCAGGATAATAAAGAGACCATTAAATCTAAACAGAAAAAAATTGAAGACTTCAAAGCAGAAATTAAAAATCTTAATTCGGAGACCAATGATTTAAAAGCTGCTTTAAAAATAAAGCAGGAAAATCTTAAGGAACTGGAACCTCAGCTGAAGGAATTAGAACTTGATGGAGCCAGGATTTCAGAAAAAAGAAATAATGCTCAGGAAAAACTAAATGATAAAAAGCAGGCTTTAGAACTTAAGGAAAAAGAAATTAAAGAGCGTGAAAAAGAAATTAATGAGATCAGCAGTGATCTGGAGAGAATTGCTGACCGCAAAGTTAAACTACAGCAGCAGAAAAAAGAGCTGGTATCTGAGGGTGAAAAACTAAAACAGAAAAAGGATAGTTTAACAATTGAGGTTAAAAATCTGGAAAAAGAAGTTGAAAGCAAGGAAAAAGAAGCAAAAGAACTGCAGGAGCAGTTAAATAAAGTAAAAGATAATTTTCATCAGCTTGACTTAAAATATACCAAATTAGATGATAAACTGGAAAATATTAAATCAATTTTAATTAATGACTATGAACTCCGTCCAGAGGAAATTGAGGAAGATCAGTTAATTAAAATTGAGGATGAAGATGAAGCTGAAGTAGAAATCAGAATTCATGATTTGAAGAAGAAGATGGACAGCCTGCATCCTGTTAACGAGGCGGCTGTAGAAGAATATGCTGAATTAAAAGACCGGCTGGATTATCTGCATGAACAGCAGGCTGATTTAAAACATGCCCGCAATTCAATCGAACTTGTAATTTCTGATATAGAAGAATCAATGGAAAAAATGTTTGCAGATACTTTTTATCAGGTTAAGGAAGAGTTTTCAAAAGTCTTTAAAGCTCTCTTTCAGGGAGGAAAGGCAGAACTTAAATTAACCGATCCAGAAGAACTATTAACAACTGGAGTAGAAATCCACGCTCAGCCTCCGGGGAAGAGTTTAAAGAGTTTATCCTTACTTTCTGGTGGGGAAAGGGCTTTAACAGCGATTGCTTTGATATTTGCCTTTATCCAGGTTAAGCCAAGTCCTTTTTATGTGCTGGATGAAATTGATGCTCCCCTAGATGATGTTAATATTGTTCGTTTTGCCAGCTTTATCAAAAAATATGCAAAAGTAGCTCAGTTTATTATTATAACTCACAGACGCTATATGATGACTGAAGTAGATTCGCTTTATGGTGTAACTATGGAAAAATCTGGTGTATCACGTCTGGTTTCTTTAAAGTTAGATCAGGCAGAAGAATTTAATGATAATTATATCAAGGAGGCTTTATAAGTGGGATTTTTACAGAGATTAAAAGATGGACTTAAAAAAACAAAAGAAAGCTTTGTCAATCAGGTAACAAATATTTTTACTGGCAGAACAAATATTGATGATGATTTATTTGAAGAATTAGAAGAAGTTTTAATTCAGGCAGATGTTGGTGTGAAAACAACATTTACCCTGATTGAAAAATTAAAAGAAGATGTTGATGAAGAAGAAATAACTGAACCAGAGGAATTAATGGACTATTTTCAGAAAGAGCTGCAGAGTTTACTGCAGAATGACGAAGGTGGCTTTAAATTTGATAAAGATTTAAATATTATTATGGTAGTTGGAGTTAATGGTGCTGGAAAAACCACCACCATTGCTAAGATTGCAGGTCGTTACAAAGAAGAGGGTAAAAAGGTAATGCTCGCAGCAGGTGATACTTTTAGAGCTGGAGCTATTGAGCAGCTTCAGATCTGGGGTGACCGGCTTGGAGTTAATGTAATTGCTCAGCAGGAAGGTTCAGATGCAGCAGCAGTTGCTTATGATGCTGTTCAATCTGCCAGAGCTAAAGATGTAGATCTTTTAATTGTAGATACAGCAGGCCGCCTGCATACTCAGACTAACCTTATGGAAGAGCTAAAAAAGGTAAAAAGAGTAATCGATAGGGAGGCAGCAGAATTGAATGCTGGAGTCGAAGTACTGCTTGTCCTGGATGCTACAACAGGCCAGAATGCAATTTCTCAGGCCAAGCTCTTCAACGATGCTGTAGATGTTGATGGAGTGGCTCTAACCAAACTCGATGGTACTGCCAAAGGTGGTATTGTAATTGCTGTTAAAAATGAGCTGCAGATTCCAATCAAACTAATTGGAGTAGGAGAAGCAGCAGAAGACCTGCAGAACTTTGATCCAGAAGAATTTATCGAGGCCCTTTTCAGCAGTGAAGAGTAATTAAGATATTAATCAAAAGTTTTTTGTCAGCTTAAATTTCAAAGCTGCAAAATTATATAATATATTTTAAAATAAAGCACAGTAATTTAGTGACTTAAAAATATAGTTAATTAAACTTAATGAGTAAATAAAATTAATCAGGTCTGCAGACAGGAGGTCTGCCAGCTGACTGCAGCACACGATGTGCTGACCAGGAAGGTAACCTGATTAATTTTAATTTATGAAAACTAGTTTAATCTATATTTTTACTGGAGATTAATTACTGTGCTTTAGTAAAATATCATTTATAAAATTTTTGGTAGTTTTTTTGAAATTTTAGCTTGACAAAAGCTCCAAAATATCATATACTATCACCTGTGTTAAGTAAATTAACTTTACAGGTGATTTTTTTGCTAAAGAAAACAATTAAAATTACAATGTTATTTGATTTTTACGGATCTCTGCTGACAGAAAAACAGCAGCAGATAATCAAAAGTTACTTTTATAATGATTTATCTCTTTCGGAGATTGCTGATAATATAGGCATCAGCCGGCAGGGAGTTTATGATCATTTACACAGAAGTGAAGAGAGCTTAGAAGATTATGAAGCTAAGCTTGGACTTTTAGAGAAATATAATAAAATTAGAAAAAATATAAATGACTTAGAAAAAATGATGACAGCTAAAGGTATTTTAGCTGTAGATCAAAATCAGGATCTGCGCAAAAAACTGGAATCGATTAAATCGATCCTCTAGAGGAGGTAAATTATGATTTTTTCAAATTTAGCTGAAAAGCTTCAGGATACCTTTGATAAATTAAGAGGAAAAGGTAAACTGACAGAAAAAGATGTTAAAGCTGCTTTAAAAGAGGTAAAAATGGCTCTTTTAGAGGCGGATGTTAACTACAAAGTTGTTAAAAACTTTATTTCAAAAATTGAAGATAGAGCTGTTGGTAAGGAAGTTATGGACAGTTTAACTCCCGGCCAGCAGGTTATTAAAATTGTAAATGAAGAAATGCAGGAATTGATGGGTGGAAGTAAAGAAGATATTGCTATTGCTTCGGAACCTCCTACAATTATTATGATGGTTGGACTGCAGGGTTCTGGTAAGACAACAAGTGCAGGTAAGCTGGCCCGCAAATTATCAAAGGATGGTAAGAGTCCTTTGTTAGTTGCAGCAGATGTTTACCGCCCGGCTGCGATTAGGCAGCTGCAGGTGCTTGGAGAAAGACTTGACCTGCCTGTGTTTTCAATGGGAGAAGACAGTGACCCGGTTGATATAGCTAAAGGAAGTATTAATTATGCTTCTTCTCACAACTGTGACACAATTATCCTTGATACAGCAGGACGACTGCATATAGATCAGACAATGATGGAAGAGCTTGAATCTATCAAGTCTACAGTTGAGCCAGATGAGATTCTGCTGGTTGTTGATGCAATGACCGGTCAGGATGCTGTTAATGTAGCTAAAAACTTTGACGATCGTCTTGACATTGATGGAATTGTATTAACAAAAATGGATGGTGACGCCCGTGGTGGTGCAGCCTTATCTATTAAAGCAATAACCGGTAAACCAATTAAATTTGCCGGTACTGGAGAAAAACTTGCGGATCTAGAAACATTCCATCCTGATCGTATGTCATCTCGTATTTTAGGTATGGGAGATGTTTTAAGTTTAATCGAAAAGGCAGAAAAGAGCATTGATAAAGAAAAAGCTCAGGCTCTGGAAGAAAAACTGAGAAAGAACGAATTCACTTTAGAAGACTTTATGGAACAGATGGATCAGGTAAGAAACATGGGTCCAATGGAAGATATTCTGGGCATGATTCCCGGGATGGGTGGAGCAAAACAGCTTAAAAATATGCAGGTTGATGATAAACAGCTTGATTATATTGAAGCTATAATTTCATCTATGACACCGGAAGAAAGAAGAGATCCAGAAGTAATTAATGGTTCTCGCCGTAAGCGGATTGCTCAGGGAAGTGGAACCAGCATCCAGGAAGTAAATCGTCTTTTAAAGCAGTTCAGACAGACTAAAAAGATGATGAAGCAGTTAAACAGTGGAAAAATGAAAAAAGGTGGAGGCTTTAATCTACCATTTTTCAATTAAAATAGAATTTGTAACTTTTATTAGCAGTGGAGGGAGGTGTTTGATAGATGGCAGTTAAGATTCGTTTAAAAAGAATGGGAAGTAAGCGTAATGCATCATACAGAGTTATTGTTTCTGATTCCAAGAGAGCTCCTCAGGGATACTTTGTTGAGGAATTAGGTTTCTATGACCCTACAACTGAACCAGAAACATATAATATTGATGAAGAAAAAGCACTCAAGTGGTTAAATAATGGTGCAAAGCCTTCAGATACAGTTAAGACTTTATTAAAGAAGTCTGGTGTAATGGCTAAGTACCACGGTAATGAGTAATTAAAAGGAGGTTTTCTCCATGGAAGAACTTATTCAATTTATTGCCGAATCCATAGTAGACAATCCTTCCGAGGTTTCAGTTAATAGGGTTGAAGATAATAATTCTATTACTGTGGAGCTTTCTGTTGCAGATGAAGATATGGGAAAGGTCATTGGAAAAAGAGGCCGAATTGCTAAAGCAATTAGAACCGTTGTTAATGCTGCTGCAGCCAAAGAAGGAACAAAAGTAAGAGTTGATATTAAATAATTTTTCAGGCTGGTGAAATAATTGAGTGATAATTATTTAGAAATTGGGATAATAACTCGTTTTCAGGGAAATAAAGGTGAGGTTCGTGTCAAAGCAACCACCGATATTCCAGAGCGATTCTTTGATTTAGATACTGTTTATCTTAAAAGAGGAGATGAGCTTAAAGAACTGGAAATAGAGTATATCCGTTTTCACAAACAATTTGTAGTAATCAAGTTTTTTGACATTAATTCAATTAATGAAGCAGAAAAACTTAAAAATTATCAGGTCTTAATTGATGAGTCTGAAAAATATTTACTTCCAGAAGATAACTTTTATGTCGATGATTTAATAGACTGTGATGTCTATCTTGAATCTGACAAATATCTGGGAAAATTAATAGATGTTATTGACACTTCAGGCACAGATATTTTCCTGGTCAAAGGCCAGGATAAAGAATATATGCTGCCTGCCAGTCGTGAAATGATTATAGAAATTGACCTTGAAAATAAAAAAATTATTGTTGATCCTATTCCAGGGATCTTAGATCTTTAGGAGCTGAATTTATGTTTTTTGATATTTTAACCCTTTTTCCCGAAATGTTTACGGGACCTTTTAGTGAGAGTATTTTAAAAAGAGCCAGAGAAAAAGACTTGATAGATATTAAAACAGTAAATATCCGTGATTTTGCTGAAGATAAACATCATACAACAGATGAGCCACCCTATGGTGGAGGTGCTGGTATGGTGATGAAGGCAGAACCAATCTTTAAAGCCTGGCGGGATACTCAAAATAAAAGGAGACATAAATCAACGACTATTCTAATGAGTCCTCAGGGTCAGGAATTGACTCAGGATTTAGTAAAGGATCTGAGTCAGGAAGAAGGTTTAACGATAATTTGCGGCCGTTATGAAGGTGTGGATGAGCGGGTCAGAGAAACAATTGTCGATCAGGAAATCTCTATCGGTGACTATGTGCTTACCGGGGGAGAACTGCCGGCAATGGTGCTTGTTGACTCAATCTCCAGACTCTTAAGTGGAGTTCTGGGAGATGAAGATTCTTCTAAAAAGGATTCATTTTATAATGGACTTTTAGAACATCCTCATTATACCAGACCTCGAGAGATTAATGGCCTTAAGGTTCCCGATGTGCTGCTCAGTGGTAATCATCAGTTAATCGAGCGCTGGCGAAAAAAAGAGTCTTTAAAAAGAACTCTTTTAAGAAGAAAAGACTTACTGGAAGCTAGAAATCTTAGCGATTTAGAAAAAAAATTACTTAAAGAAATTAAGCTGGAACTAAAGGGTGAAGTTGATGAGTAAAATTGAGGCAGATGTTTATCTTGGCTTAGTCCATAACCCTATTTATAATAAACTGGGTGAAGTTATAACAACAACTGTAACAAATTATGATCTACATGATATATCAAGAGCTGCGAAAACTTATGATATTAATAAATACTATATTATCAATAATCTAAAATCACAGCAGGAACTGGTAGAACGAGTAAGAGACTACTGGACCGGAGGTCGGGGTGCTGATTATGTATATAACCGCCACCAGGCTTTTTCTGTTCTCGAGATTGCTTCTGAACTTGAAGAAGTAAAGGAAGAAATTAGAGAGGAAACAGGTCAGGAACCTCTACTGATTGCTACTGATGCTCGTGAATATCCAAATACAATTTCCTATAAAGATATGCGCAGTGAATTACAGCAGGTTGATCGTCCCTTTTTGATTATTTATGGAACTGGTTATGGATTAACTAAGGAAATGGTTGCTGACTGTGATTATATACTCTATCCTATTTGGGGTAGGGGAGATTTTAATCATCTGTCAGTTAGAAGTGCTGCTTCAATCATAATGGATCGTCTGTTATCTGATCCCTGGTGGGAGGCATAAATTTAATTATTTTTTGAGAGGAGGTTTATAGATGAACATTATCAATGAAATAGAAAAAGAACAAATTCGTGATGATATCCCCGAATTTGCTGTTGGAGATACATTAGATCTAAAAGTATTAATCTCTGAAGGTGGCAAAGAAAGACTTCAGCCATTTAGAGGTGTTGTAATCAGAAGAAATGGTGGTGGTCTGAGTGAGACTTTCACTATTCGTAAGGTTGCTCACGGTGTAGGAGTGGAAAGAACTTTCCCACTACATACTTCTAAACTAGATACAATTACAGTAGTACGCCGTGGTGATGTTAGAAGATCTCGTCTTTACTATCTACGGGATAGAAGAGGTAAGGCTTCTAGAATTAAAGAAAAAAGAGAAGAAAGAAAATAATTATTTTGATTTTAAGGTGGGGGCTTTCTCCACCTTTTTTCAATATTAAATGGCTTAAAAATTAGTTTCAGAAAAAGTTTTAAGGAGTTTTAATTATGATACAGTGGTATCCCGGCCATATGGCCAAAGCAAAGAGAATATTAAAAGAAGATTTAAAGTTGGTTGACATTGTTATTGAGGTAGCTGATGCTCGAGTTCCCTTAAGCAGTCAGAATCCTGACCTGAGGAAATTAATAGATAAACAGGCCAAGGTAACTGTTTTAAATAAAAAGGATCTTGCTGATCCAGAATATAATCAAAAGTGGATTGACTATTTTCGGGATAAGACAGCTGAGGAAGCAGTTTTATTAAATTCTCTAACTGGAGAGGGTGTCAGTGAATTAAAGAGTATTTTAAATAATACCTATGACAAAATCGCTGCCAAACTTTCAAAAAAGGGAAGAAACCCTCGGAGACTGCGGGCAATGATTATTGGAATTCCCAATGTTGGAAAATCAGCTTTAATTAATCTTTTAGCTGGTTCTAATATTACAACAATTGGTAATAAACCTGGAGTCACTCGAGGCAGGCAGTGGGTTAATGTTAGTAAAAAGGTGCGTCTTCTTGATACACCTGGAATCTTATGGCCAAAATTTAGTGATGAAGATAAGGCATATAAGTTAGCTCTAACCGGGGCTGTGGACAATGATATTTTTGATTCTGAGCTGGCAGCTTACAAATTGATTAAATTTATTAAGGAGATCAATGAGGAAATCTTAATAGATGCTTACAGCCTTGACTATTTAGAAGCCCATCCCTACGATGTGCTGGCCGATATAGCCCGCAAAAGGGGCTGTTTAATGACCGGTGGTAAGGTTGACCGCAACCGAGCAGCTGGAATAGTAATCAATGATTTTAGAGATGGCAGGTTAGGTCAGATAACTTTAGAAAAACCAGCAGAAGTAAAAAATTTAAAGGAAGCTGATCAGAATGAAAGATGATAATTTAGATCTACCCGAGTTCAGTCAGCTGACAGTTAAAGAGGTTAAAAACTTTGCTGCCGAGCTGAAAATAGATAAAAATTTACCTGAGATAATTAAAAATTTAAACCAGGATTCCCGCAAAGGAGTTCAAAAAGTTGCTGTCAGACTGCAGCGCAAAATTAAGCGGCAGCAGCAAATAGAAGCTAAGTGGGAGCGGATGAATACTGTGGAAGCAGAGCTTAGAACTCAGGGCCATCAGATTATTGTTGGGCTGGATGAAGCCGGACGTGGACCTCTGGCAGGGCCTGTAGTAGCTGCCGCAGTAGTCCTTGACCCAGAGGCTAAAATTTATGAACTTGATGATTCCAAAAAATTATCAAAAAAGAAAAGAGAAACTCTATTTTCAAAAATTAAAGCCAGGGCAAAAGTGGGTATCGGTAAAGCAACAAGCAGCGAAATTGACAAATACAATATTCGTGAAGCTACCTTTGTTGCTATGAAGAGGGCAGTTAAGGATTTACTGCCGCAGTTAGCTGCAAACCCTGATATTTTATTAGTTGACGGCAATGCAGTTATACCTGAGCTGACTGTAGCTCAAAAATCTATAATTGATGGAGATGCAGATGTAAATGCAATTGCTGCTGCTTCAATTATCGCTAAAGTTACCAGGGATAATATTATTTTTGAATATGCAGAGAAATTTCCTCAGTACAACTTTAAGTCCAACAAGGGCTATGGTACTGCTGAACATATAGCTGCTTTAGAAAAATATGGCTCTTCTCCGATCCACCGCAAATCATTTGGGAGAGTTCCAGAGTAAATTTAACTGAGTTTAATAACTTTGTTATTTATTAAAATTTAAAAATATAAGCTCTTAAGAAAGGAGATAAGAAAATGAATACAAAAAGATTAGCTCGTGGAGCAGCGATTACTGCCTTATATGTTGTGATTACATATTTTTTGGCTCCAGTAAGTTTTGGACCAATTCAATTTAGAGCAGCTGAAGCTTTAACAGTTCTGCCAATTTTATTTCCAGAAGCAGTTCCGGCCCTATTTTTAGGAGTACTGCTGGCCAATGTGATTGGAGGCCTTGGTTTAATTGATATTATTGGAGGAAGTCTGGTTACTCTACTGGCTGCTTATGTGACCTATAAAAACAGAGATAATATTTTCGCTTATTTAAGTCCAATTTTATTTAATGCATTTTTAATCAGTATTTATCTGCATATTTTATTTGACCTCCCTTACTGGTTAAATGTAATCCAGATTGGTCTAAGTGAGGCAGCTGTTGTTTTAATTCTTGGAGTACCACTAATTAAATATCTAAAGAAGCATTTCTGATTTTTCTGCGTACCAGCGAAAATCAACAGCTTCAATAAGATCGGTTTCTGTAATTTGAGGATTTGAATTTAAGTCAGCAATAGTTCTCGCCACCCGCATTAGGCGGATATAACCGCGAACACTTAATTTGAGGCTTTCATAGGCCTGCTCCAAAACCTTTTTGGCACTGCTGCTGGGCTGACAGTATTTTTCTATTTCCTCTAAGTTCAGCTCTGAATTATTTTTGATTCCAGTATCTTGGTATCTTTGAGCCTGCATTGAGCGGGCTTTTTTTATTTTTTTGAGATAATTTATTTCTTCAGCAGCAGAATTTTCATATAAGATTTCATCTTTTTTTAGAGGCAGAACTTCAATTTGCAGGTCAATCCTATCTTTTAATGGACCTGATAATTTCTGTTGATAGCGGACAATATCTCTTTCCGAGCAGTTACAGTCTCGATCTTTAACTCCAGCAAAACCGCAGGGGCAGGGATTCATTGCCGCCAGAAACTGAAAATCTGCCGGAAAATAGTAACTTCCCTGTTGCCGGACAATTTTAATTTTCTTTTTTTCCAGGGGTTCTCTCAGGTTGGCCAGGACAGAATTTTTAAATTCCGGCAGCTCGTCTAAAAAGAGAACTCCATTATGTGCCAGAGATATTTCTCCAGGTACAGGTATCTGACCTCCTCCAATTAAACCAGCAGAGGTAATAGAATGATGAGGAGCAACAAAAGGGCGATATTTCTTCTTCAAATTAAGTTCATTTAAATTATTGTTGATGCTGTAGATGGAGGCTGTTTCCAGCAGTTCTTTTTTGTTGAGTGGTGCCAGCAGTTTTACAATAGATTCTGCCAGAACTGTTTTGCCACAACCGGGAGGTCCAATCAAAAGTAAATTATGGCCTCCAGCAGCAGCTGCGACCACAGCTTTTTTGGCACTTTTCTGACCCCTGATCTGGCTGAGTTCTGGATAATTTAGCCCAGAATCGTTATTTGATTTTGGTTTAAATCCACTTCTTTTTGCTGCAGCTTCTAAATTGTTAAGGTCATGCAGGTGCTTTAGAAGATAGGGGTTTAAATTTTTAACCAGCACAGCTTCTTTTTGATTTGCGCCTGGCAGTACAGCCTGTAAATAATTGTTTTCTGCAGCTGTAAGCAGCATGGAAAGCACACCTTTTACATGATTAATATTTCCATTTAAATTTAATTCACCAGCAAAAAATTTATTTTCTTTATTTTTAATTTTAATCTGGCCGGAACATTCCAGCAGAACTGCAGCAATTGCCAGGTCAAAATGAGAGCCATATTTATTTATATTACCGGGAGCTAGATTGACTGTTATTTTCTTAACTGGCCATTCAAAACCGGAATTGATAATCGCTGAACGGACTCTTTTAGCTGATTCTCGAACAGTTTTTCCCGCCAGCCCAACAATATTAAAGCCGGGAAGCCCTCTTGAAATATCTACCTCAACTTTTACCATTTCTGCCATTACTCCATGTATTACTGCTGAATAGAGATAGGAATACATTTAAGTCTCCTTTCTGAAGTGGGTCAGAACTACAAATTATTCTATTATATTTTTAAAATGCTTTAATTTATCAATACGTCTGGCAGCAGGATCAATTTTTAAAGCAATTAAATCAAAACGAATTGAACTTAAATGAATGTTTTTTTCAGCAAAATAATAGATTGCCGCTCGACGGAGGTGAGCAATCTGTTGATTATAAAGAGAGTGGGCCAGCTCAATATAACTTTCGGAGCTGCGGCTCTTAACTTCAATAAAAATTGTATAATTATTTTTAGCAGCGATAATATCAATTTCTCCAAACTGATTTCTATAATTCCTTTCAATAATATAATAACCCTCCTGCCTTAAATATTTTACTGCAATATTTTCACCGATTTCTCCGATTTTATTGTGTAAAGCCATCAAAATACCTCCTTAAATAGAATATATTATATAATTATGTAAATAAATAGAAACTCCTGCATAAAAATTAATTTTTTTTATTATAATCTGGGAGAGAGAGTAAAGATTTTATTTAATAAGAAATATCTATAATATTCAAAAAATAATTATTTTGGATTATTAAAAATTAATTAGAGGATTTCAGCTGAGTTTAAAGAATAATAATTATTAGAAAAGAAAATAATGTTCTCTTTTTAGGTGCTTCTTTAAATTAGAAGATAATAGGGAATCAGGTGAAATTCCTGAACGGGTCCGCCACTGTTAATCAGTAGGCCGATTAATTACCACTCACTCATCAATGGCGCTGGGGAAGGTAAATCGGTAAAGCTGTAAAGTCAGGAGACCTGCCTAAAAGGATAACAGCCATCTTCGAGACAGGACTGGTTGTGGGCTAACTATATCTATTCTGACACCCTCAATGTATCCTTAGGGTGTCATTTTTTGTTTATTTAGCCTTTTTGTCTTAGGTGGCTGTGAGCAGACAAAAAACTCAAGGAGGAATTATTTATGTTAAGAAAAACAGTTTTAGTCATGCTTACAGCACTCTTGATTTTTGTAGTGCCGGTAAGTGCCCAGGAAGAAGTTATGGAATTGGATGAGGTTGTTGTGACAGCAAGTCGTTATCAGGAAAGTATTATGGAGACTCCGGTCAGTATTGAGGTTATTGATCAGGAAGAGATAGAAGAGAGCAATGCCAGGAATTTAGCAGATCTATTGGCCGGTACAGGAGGAATACATATTAAAAATAGTGGAGGCGCCCCAGCTAACCAGGATATTATTATTAGAGGAATGAGGGGCAAAAGAATTCTGGTTTTACTTGATGGGCAAAAGTATAATAATCCTCAGGATGGAAGCATAAACCTTGATTTTATTGATTTAAATATAATTAAAAGAATAGAAATTTTAAAATCTCCAGCTTCTGCTGTTTATGGTGCCAATGCTATGGGAGGAGTAATTAATATTATTACCAAGGAAGCAAAAAATGATGAATTTGGTTTAAAATTATCTTATGGTTCATATAATCATAAAAAGCTTTCTTTATCTAAATCATTTGTTGGCAAAAAGTATAATTTTTTAATTAACTATTCTAAATTGGATTCTGAAGGACATCGTAATAATATAGCACAGCAAAAAGATAGTTTATTTTTAAAATATCAATATAATTTGAGTACAAACAAAAATCTTATTTTTAATTACAAATATAATGATAATCAAATTGACTATCCAGGGGCTGATCCTGAATTTACAGATGCTGTTTTTCTTGCTCAGGCTGGTTCTTTAGAAAACAGTGATCAAAATTTTAAATTCCTATATCAAGAAGAACTTGACAACCTAAGTAGAGAAGTAAGCCTGTTTAATAATCGACAGCAGATGCTTGACTTGTCATATAATGCTGAGACTAATATTGAAAAATGGGGAATTAATGCTCAGCAAACTCATTTTTTAAATAAGCATACCCTAAGTTATGGTGTTGAAATTGAAGCAGAACAGGTAGATTATGATGATCTGTATGATGAGGATAATGTGAATAAAGCAGTTTATATACAGGATAAATATGCGATTAATAAGGTAATTGAAGTTAATTTTGGCTTAAGATATGATAAACATCAAAAATATGGTTCAGAAATTAGTCCTGAATTAGCTTTAAACTATAGTTTAAATAATAACCTTAATTTAGTTGCGGCTGCAGGTAAATCTTTTAGACCTCCAACATATATGGATCTATATTATCCTGGCTTTTCAAACCCTGACTTAAAACCTGAAAAATCAGATTCATATGAAATTGGTCTTAAATATAATGATCAATCATGCAGTAGGCAAATTACTTTCTACAAAAGAGAGATTGAAGACATGATTTCTCCGGATCCGCTAAGTTATTTGCCAGAAAATATCGATTCTGCCTTAATAAATGGTGTGGAATTTAGTGCTCAAAGAAAGATCAAAGATTTTCAGCTAGAATTTAATTATAACTATTTAGATGCTGAAAATGAAAGCACTGGCAAACAAATTGGAGATATGCCCTATCATAAGTACAATGTTAATTTAAGTTATCAAATAAATGAAGCTAATAAAATCATTTTAGAAAATAGTTATACTGGAGAAAGAATGGATTATATTTCGGAAGCAGACATGGGAGCTTATTTTGTTTCTGATTTAACATATATCAGGAATTTAAATGATAAAACCAGTCTTTCAGTTGAAATCAACAATCTTTTCGACAAAGAATACGAAGTAGTAGACGGTTATCCAATGCCGGGGCGCAACTTTATGGTAAACCTAAGCACTAACTTTTAATTAAAGCAAAAGAAAGGATGATGATAATGAAGTATAATAAAACAATATCTCTGACAGCCTTCCTCTTATCATTATCCCTTATCCTGCTGCTGGAAGCTGCTTCTTTAGGGTTTCTGGCAGAGGATATAAAACCTGTTGAAAAAAAAGAGGTTGAAATTGAACTATTATTAACTGCTTCTAATAATCCCGCTGCAGAAAATACTCAGGCAGGAAATAATGTAGAACTTAAAGAATCTGAAAATGAGCAGGAAGAAAATGATTCTAAAGAGAAAAAGGTTAAAAATGAGGAAGTAGATAAAAGTAGTTCAAACAAAAATGAAGAAAAGGAATTAGAAAAGATTCAGCAGGATAATGATTTAAAAATTGAAGAAAAAGTTGAAGAGCCTAAAAAAGAAGCTCAGGAAGCTGAAAATAATGAAAAACTGGATAAAATAAAACCAACAGAACAGGAAGAGACTTCTTTAGAAAACAAAGAATTAGAAAAAAAACAGGAGACAATGCCGGCCTGGTTAAATAATTCAGAAACTGAAAATAAAAAAGATAATTCAAAAAAAGCAGTAACTAAAAATAAAGTAGAAAAAGAAGATAAATTTGATTTGGATAGTTATCTAGCTGAATTAGAAAATGATGATTCAGCTGATCAAGAAAATGAAGTTAATAAAAATTTAAGTAGTAGCAATCAGAATTCAGGAGTAAATGAACCAGAAGAAGCTGGAAAGAATAGAGATAATAAATCGGAAAACAAGGCGGAGAATAAAGAGTTTTCTACTGAGGGAGCCCCTCAGAATAATGAGAAAAAGGAAGTTTATGATTTAAGAAATGGCGAAAATGGCATAGAAAAGCCTGGTCTGAAAAATTATACTCAGCCAGAATATCCTTCTAACTTGAGAAAAAGAAATATTGAAGGGGAAGTAATAATATCTTTGAGAATAGATAAAGCTGGTAAGGCTCATGATTTAAAAATCAGTCAAAGCTCTGGTTATGACTCTTTTGATCAGGCTGCTCTTAGTGCAGTTTCCAACTGGAGATTTGAAGCTGCAGAAAAAGATGGTATTAAAGTTGAGGTAATTGTTAATCTGCCAATTCGTTTTAAGTTAAATTAACTGGAGGTAAAATTTATGATTACAGAGTTTATTGAAACAGCAGGTATTGTTTCCTATCCACTGCTTTTAGCAGCATTTTTTATGATTTTTATAGTTTTTGAGAGGAGTATAATATTTTTTTTAAATTATAGGCAAATTGATAAGGATAAATATTTAAAGGCAGTTCTTAATTTTAATGATAATAAACAGCAGGCCAGTATTTTAAAGAATAAAAAGGGAGTAGCTGCTGAAATTTATAATAATCTTTTAACTAAAAAACCAAAAAGTAGAGAGGAATTTAACTTATATCTTGATGCAGAAGAAGTTGATAAACTGCCGCAGCTTGAAAAACACTTAGGTTTTTTAAATTTTATTGCTCAGGTTTCACCAACCTTAGGTCTGCTGGGGACAGTAAGCGGTATGATTAAAACATTTCAGGTTTTAGGTGTGGGGGGCAGTCCGGAGCAGATGGCAGTTGGAATCTCAGAAGCTTTATTTACTACCGCTGCTGGCTTAATCATATCAATACCTGCTGCAGCTTTTTATCACTATTTTTATGCTAAAATAGAAAAACTTCATAATCAGCTCAATAACTTAAGGTTAGAAAGTGAGAGCATTCTTTATAAAAAAGAGATTAAGGAGCTGAATAAAAGTGAAATATCAGCCTAAAAAGAAAAGTTCAACTTTAAATCTGGCTCCAATGATAGATATTGTCTTTTTACTTTTAATTTTCTTTCTTGTCTCTTCAACTTTACAGGGAGAAGAAGCTTTATATAATATTAGAGTGCCGGAGAGCAGCATTGGTCAGAGTTCAGAGCAGAAAAATATTAGTATCTTTTTGGATCACGAAAACCAGATATATTATCAGGAAAAGGAATACACCAGGCAGCAGCTGGATAAATTATTTACTGAGTTAAATGCTGGCCCGGTCGAAAAAGTTAAAATCTATGCTGATCAAGAGAGTAATTTTGATTCACTGGTATTTTTAATCGAAAAATTTAAAAATAACGGCTTTCAAAATATATCTTTTGCCCTGAAGGAGAAAAAATAAAAAAGGATTTTCTCCATCTTATTAGAATTATATAATTAAGAGATTAATTATTAAGCAAATAAAATAATGAATAGTAAACGGAGGGGTTATTTATGAACAGAAATGTAGGCATGTTTTTAGTTTTTATAGCTTTGATTTTATTATCTGTAATAGTTGTCAATGGTTTATATTTTAATACTCCAGCGGTTGAAACAGCTGAGAGAGAAGAGCCAGTAGAAAAGGTAGAAAAAGACTATATTACTACTAATTTAAGTATCAGTCAGCAGCAGGAATATGATCCTGATATTGTTGATGTGGTGCTTGGCTTTGAAAATGAAAGTAGAGAACAATCAGCAGCAGTAGAAGAAAACAACAGAATAATGAGTGAGTTGATGGCTATTTTAAAAGCGGAAGAGCTGGAAAATTTAGAAACACAGGGTTTTAGAGTTTATCCCTATACCAGATATGAAGAAAGAGAAGAAGAAAATGGTGAAGAAAGAGTAACTTATTATCAGGTCAATAATCAGATAAAATTCACTTCAAAAAATTTAGGAGAATTATCTGTTCTTTTGGGCAGATTACTTGATGCAGGAGCTAACAGAGTTGTTAACATAAACTATCGTTTAGAAAGCAACGAAAAAGCTTTAGAGGAAGTCACAGCAGCAGCATTAAGCAGTCTTAAAGATAAAGCTGCTTTTATGGCCGAAAATTTAGATAAGGAAAATTACAGAATCAAAGAACTTAATTTTGGACAGCAGAATATTTATGGCAGTGATGCTTTAAAAGCAATGAGCAGAACTGCAGAGTCTGCAGACTTTTCTGAAGTGCCCCTGGCAGAACAGAAGGTAAATATTAGTGTTTCACTTTCGGCAGAAATAGAATTATACTAAACTAAAAAACTGAGTGCACTGGATGCACTCAGTTTCATTATTTATTATATAAAAGAAAGTTAGCAGCACTTTCCATATCATCTTTGGAGGCGACCAGGAAAACCTGATTTCCTGCAAAAATTTCTCTATTTCCGCGGGGAACAATGTATCTGTCCTGAGCTTTATCATATATTCCTGCGATTACACAGTTTTCTGGAAATGTTTTCTGGCTCACTATATCAGAAATTTTCATTCCGGAAATTGGTGATTCAGGTGGAATGGTTAAAATTGAAACCTCAGCTTTACCATCTCCAAGTGAAGCTACCTTCCGTACATCCGGTTCTTCAATATCAGTAATAAAGCGATCTACTATCAATTCCATAGTTGCTGCAATATTCGTAGCTCCAGCCATCTGGTAGGCATTTTCATATTCCGGCTCTCTCATTCTTACCAGAATTTTTTCTACTCCAAAATTTTTGGCTAAAAGTGAAAAAGAAAGATTATCTGCATCATCTCTCATTACCGCAATTGCAACATCACATTTTTCTATTCCAGCTTCTTTTAAAATATCAATTCTTGTAGCACTTCCCAGTACAGTTACTGCTCCATAACGGCTGTATATTTTTTCTGCAACACTCTGTTCTTTTTCAATAACAATTACATCATGTTTTTGCACAAGATTTTTAGTTAAGTTCCTTCCTGCAATACCTCCACCAGCAATAATGATATACATATCAATACCTCCAATTTGCAAATTAATAAAAACTATTCTTCCCAGGCTTTTTTAGTAAATAAAATGATAATCGGTAAAATTTCTAATCTTCCAGCCAGCATTCCTATTATATAGGTCATCTTTATTACAGGAGAAAGAGACGCCATCTTTTCTACAGAAAAGAAGAAAGGACCTATATTACCCATAGCTGAAAACATACCAGAAAAAGCCTGCCAGCCATTTAAATCAGAAAAAACTGAGGTTATAATCCCCCCGACTACAATTAAAAAAAGCCAGAAAGAAAATAACCCTGTTAATTTATTTATTTCATCACTTTCAATAATACTTTTATCAAGTGTGACCGGCAAGACAGCATGATTTGGTAAATATATTTTCTTAACCTCTCTTTTAAATAAGCCTCCCAAAATATTTAAGCGCATTACCTTAATCCCACCTGAGGTGGAACCAACACTCCCGCCAATCAGCATAAAAACTATAAAGATCTGTCTGGCTGCAGCCGGAAAAAAACTGGAATTAATATTATGTGTTCCAAAACCGGTTGTAGTAATAATCGATGTTACCTGAAATAAAGTTTTACGAAAAATTTCTTCAGCATTGAAATCTGCGGCAGTATTTAAAATTATAATTAAAATACTAATAAAAATAGTTGAATATAAAATCAGCCTGACAAAAGTCTTTAATTCACTATTTTTTTTGATGCTTGCAAAATCTTTTGTAAAAAATCTAAAATGAAGTAAAAAGTTAACCCCACCTAAAAACATAAAAAATGTTATTACATATTCAATTAAAATATAATTGCTGTAGCCGCTATTTGCATAGTGAGCGATGCTGGCATCATAATGGGAAAAACCTCCGGTTGATAGGGTTGTAAAGCTGTGAGTAAAGGCATCAAATGGAGATAACCCCAGTAAAATCAAGATTAGACTCTGCAGCAGCATAAAACCAAGGTAAATCAGCCAGAGTATTTTTACAGTTTTAAAAACATTAGGTACAGGCCGGGAAACATTAATTTTGTGACTTTCTGCACTAAAAAGCTGCCAGGTTTCTCCCTGAGCTCTAGTAGAAATCAAAAGAAAAAATGTTAAAATTCCCAGACCACCTAAAAGCTGCATCAAACTTCGCCAGAAAATTATAGATTTTGCCATTGAATCAAGGCCGGTAAAGACGGTGATTCCTGTAGTAGTAAAGCCACTTACAGCTTCAAAAAAGGAATCAATAAATGATTTTTCGATCCCAATCATAAAAGGTAAGGCGCCGATTAGGGAAACAATTATCCAGCCTGTGGCACAAAGCAGCATGGCTGTTGTTAAATCTATGTAAATATTTTCAGGGTCAGTCGGCAGTTTTAAGAGGGTACCGGTAATTAAAGCTATAATAATTGTATAGTAAAATGCCTGATAGATCTCATTACCATCCTGGTAAATAAAGGCCAGTATCAGAGGGATAACCATAATTAAGCCCATAATAAAAGCCAGGATGCTCAGAAAATATAAAATAGTATTATACTTAGTAGATTTCAGCAATAACTTTACCCCCTTTTAAAATTTTAATGATTTCCGTTAATTATAGTATTCAAGAATAAACGAGCATTTCCTTTTTTAGCCTTAATTTTAATTAATCAAATTGATTTTTACATTATTTGGGTATATAATATAATTAAAATCAAGGAGGTAAATTATGGATATAAACAGTCTGGCAGTAATTTTTTTAAATCAGTTGAGTGGTTTTGGACCCCGGACTATTATTGAATTAATAAGTAATCTAAATAATCTTAACAAAATGTGGAGTTTAAATAAGCAGCAGTTAATAAATTTAGGGTTAACAGAAAAGAAGATAAGGATATTTAATGATCAGAAAGAAAAATTTAAGCCTCAGAAAATAGCTGCTGAATTAAAAAAGAAAAATATTAATTATCTAACTTTTTATAACCAAAAATATCCAGCTAGATTAAAAGAAATTTATGACCCACCACCAGTAATTTTCTATAAAGGAGTATTAAATTTTCAGCTTCCTGCTGTTGCTGTAATTGGTTCCAGAAATTCTACTGTCTATGGACGTAAAATAGCAAGCAGAACCGCTTCTAAACTGGCAGAAAAGGGAGTAAATATAATTAGTGGGCTGGCCAATGGAATAGACAGCACTGCTCATCAGGGTGCATTAGCAGCAGATTGCGGTATCACTACAGCTGTTTTAGGAAATGGCTTTGATTATTTATATCCTTCTCAAAATAAATTGCTTTCGCAAAAAATTATTGCAAAAGGCTTAATGCTGACAGAATTCAATCCAGCTGTAGCTCCGCGAGCAAAAAATTTCCCCCGCCGAAATAGAATTATTAGTGGTCTGGCAGATTTAATTTTAGTAGTAGAAGCTGGCGAAAAAAGTGGGACTTTGATTACAGTTGATTATGCTTTAGACCAGGGGAAAGATATTATGGCTGTACCAGGAAATATTGATCGACCAAATTCTGTTGGCTGTAACAGATTGATTAAAAAAGGGGCAGCAATTTTTACACAAGTAAGTGATATTATAGATTTTTTAAGTAGATATTTACAACAGATTGATAGTGAAAATGAATTTGTAAATGATGCTAAACAAATAAGTAAAATTTATCCCGAATTAAATTCAGATGAAATTAAAATACTGAAACTTTTTCAGCATGAAGTTGAAATATATTATGCTGATTTATTAAAATTAAGTAATCTGACTACAGAAAAAGTTGATAAAATACTGATAAAATTAGAATTAATGGATCTGATAATTCGCTTAAAAGGGAAAAAATATCAGTTTAAGGGTTTACAAAATCTCCTAAAACCAATATAATAATATACTAGTTAAAGATTTTTTACGATAGGGAGGCCTAAACGGCAGAAATGCCAGAATAATATGAATAAAAAAGTTATAGAAATTTTAAGCATTCTTATTCAAAAAATGCTCCATGATGAAGATCTCTGGCGTAAACAGGAAGATATTATAATTGAACTTGAAAATCAGGGATATACAATTGAAAACATCAGCGAGGCATTTGAAGTTATATTTAGTGAAGTGATTTCTGTTGAAGATCGTGATTTTTATATAGATTATGAAATGTCAAGCGGCTATAATCGAGTTTTTACTAAAGTGGAAAATTTTTATTTTAGTAAAGAAATTAAAGCAATTATTTACAAATTAAACGCTCTTGGCATCTTATCAGCAGATGAACTGGAAATAATAATTTATAGAATGATGGAAATTGCAACAATTGATGATCTTAAAACTGACCTTGTTTGGGATATAATTAATGATGTAGTTGATGATTCAGAATTAATGATGACAATTTCTGCTGAAATTAATGAGTTTGATGGAAATTTTTCAAAACAGCAAAGAGTAAACTAAGAGTTTACTGGAGGTATCAATTTAATGGCAAAGAAAAAAAAGAATTTAGTAATTGTTGAGTCACCCGCAAAGGCAAAGACTATCAAGAAGTTTTTAGGTAGAAATTATAAAGTTGAAGCTTCAATGGGACATGTCCGTGATTTACCTAAGAGTAAATTAGGGATAGATTTAGAAAATGATTTCGAACCAAATTATATAACTATTCGTGGTAAAGGAAAAACTTTAAATAAATTACGTAAAGAAGCTAAAAAAAGTGAAGAAGTTTATCTTGCAACTGACCCCGATAGAGAGGGTGAGGCTATTTCCTGGCATTTAGCCTATGCCTTAAAATTATCTGATGAAGAAAATAATAGAATCGAATTTAACGAAATTACAAAAAATGCGATTCAGAATGCTATCAAAAATCCGCGCTCGATTAACAAAGACCTGGTAGATGCTCAGCAGGCCAGAAGACTGCTGGATAGACTGGTAGGTTATCGTTTAAGCCCTTTACTCTGGAAAAAGGTTCGTAAGGGTTTAAGTGCTGGTAGAGTACAGTCTGTTGCAGTGAGGATTATCTGTGAAAGAGAAGAAGAAATCCGTAATTTTGATGAAGAAGAATACTGGACCTTAGAGATTCAGCTTAAAAATGAAAATGGGGAACAGCTTAAGGCAGATTTATACAGAATTAATAATAAAAAGTTTAATCTGGAAAGCAAAGAAGAAGTTGATCAGGTAATAAATGACATCCAAAAAGAAGATTTTGAGATTATAAAAGTTAAAAAGCGTAAGAGAAGACGCAATCCTAAATCACCTTTTACAACTTCAACTTTACAGCAGAGAGCTTCTAATAAGCTTAACTATACTGCTAAAAAGACTATGTATTTAGCTCAGCAGCTTTATGAAGGTATAGATATTGGAAGCGAAGGTACAGTTGGTTTGATTTCTTATATCAGAACAGACAGCACCAGACTTTCTAATGAAGCAAAAAATGGAGCTAAGGATTATATTTTAAATAAATTTGGAGATAAATTCTTAAAAAGCTCGAAGAAAAAGTCTAAGAACAACTCTAATGCTCAGGATGCTCATGAGGCTATCAGGCCTACCGATACTCAGCGCACACCTGAAAAAATGAAAAAGCACTTATCAAAAGATCAATATAAATTGTATGATTTAATCTGGAAGCGATTTGTCGCCAGTCAGATGAGTCCAGCACTTTATGAGAGTATTTCAGCTCAGTTTAAGGCTGGAGATAAATATAAATTTAGAGTCAGTGGATCTCGCCTTTTATTCCCCGGTCATTTAATTTTAACCGGTAAGGAAAAAGAAGATGATATTGACCTTCCAGTTTTAAATGAAGGTGACAGTTACAGTTTGGTAGATACAAATCCCGAGCAGCATTTTACCACTCCACCTCCCAGATACTCTGAGGCGACCCTGGTAAAAACTCTGGAAGAAGAGGGAATAGGACGTCCAAGCACCTATGCTCCTACACTTTCAACTATTGAATCCAGAGATTATGTTGAAAAAGAGGGAAGATATTTTAAACCAACAGAGTTGGGAGAGACAGTAACTGAGTTATTAACCGAATATTTTCCGGATGTAACTGATGTAGAATTTACAGCTGAACTTGAAAAGCGGCTTGATGAAATTGAAAAAGGAAATGAAGAGTGGAAAAAAATCCTTAGAGATTTTTATGAGCCATTCTACGAAAGACTGGAAAACGCAAGAGAAAATATGGAAAGTGTTCAAATAGTTGAAGAAACAGATGAGGTCTGTGATGAATGCGGCAGTCCAATGGTAGTTAAATACGGACGCTATGGTAAATTCTTAGCCTGCTCCAGTTATCCAGAATGCAAAAACACAAAACCTTATTTGATTAAAACTGGAGTTGACTGTCCTGAATGTGAGGATGGCGAGATTATTGAACGGACATCCAAAAAAGGAAGAACCTTTTATGGCTGTAGTAATTACCCCGACTGTAATTTTATGAGCTGGAATAAACCGGTCAAAAAGCCGTGTCCTGAATGCGGAAGTCTGATGGTAGAAAAAACTACTAAAGCCAAAGGTAAACATTATAAATGTACCAACAAAGAATGTGGACATACTGAAAAAGCAGATTAAGTGATATTCTCAAGCTTTCTCCGGACTTTTTGTCGAACTCTGGAGAAAGCTTTTAAAAACCAGACTCAGAAAGCGTTTACAATAATAATAATAACTAATAAGAGCAAATTCTGAGTATGGAAAAGATTAAAAAATGATTAAAATATTGTGAAATTTAGAGCGATAACTTGACTTTTTTAATCTTTTCATGGTAATATAAACAAAATAGATTAAAATATTTTGAATCATGTGACAATTTAAAAAATATAAGATTATAAGTAAAGGAGGTTCTAAATTGTCAATTACAGATTTTGATGCAACTACCATAGTTGCTGTAAAACATAATGGTTGTATGGCTCTGGCAGGAGACGGCCAGGTAACACTGGGCAATACTGTTATGAAGAGTACAGCCAGAAAAGTCAGAAGATTATATAATGGTGAAATTTTAGCTGGATTTGCCGGGACATCTGCAGATGCTTTTACCCTTTTTGAAAAATTTGAGGGGAAGCTGGAGGAGTACCATGGAAGTCTGCAGCGGGCAGCTGTTGAGCTGGCCAAAGAATGGCGGACAGATAAAATTTTACGAAAACTTGAAGCTTTGCTAATTGTTGCAAATCTGGATGAAATCCTTATTATTTCAGGTAATGGTGATGTGATTGAACCTGATGGCAATATTACTGCTATTGGTTCTGGTGGCCCTTATGCACGTGCGGCTGCTACAGCACTCACAAAACACAGCCAGGGTCTGAATGCCGGGGATATCGCCAGTGAAGCACTCAAAATAGCGGCTTCTATTTGTATTTATACCAATGAAAATATTACTTTAGAGGAGTTAAATGGAGGTGAGTCTGAAACAGGTGAATAATCAATTAACCCCAAAAGAGATCGTTGCTGAACTTGATAAATATATAATTGGCCAGGACAAAGCAAAAAAATCAGTAGCTATAGCTTTAAGAAACAGATATCGAAGAAAACTGGTTAAAGATGACATGAAAGACGAAATCATTCCAAAAAACATTTTAATGATTGGGCCGACTGGTGTTGGTAAAACTGAAATTGCTCGCAGGCTTGCTAAAATTGCCAGAGCTCCATTTATAAAAATTGAAGTGACCAAATTTACTGAGGTAGGTTATGTTGGTCGTGATGTAGAATCAATGATCAGAGATTTAACTGAATCAGCAATCAGAATGGTCAAGGAAGAAAAAATGGAAGAGGTTGAAAAAGAAGCAGAAAATCAGGCTATTCAGCGAATTGTTAATCATATGTTTCCTGCTAAATCAAAAGGAAAAGATGATTATTATTCAAATTTAGTTGATGATATTAATGCTTCTAAGTCTGATACTGATGATCGAGTAGCTGCCAGAAGAAAGAGAATGTTTAAAAGAATTAAAGAAGGCAAACTTGATGATCAGAAAATAGAAATTGAAGTCGAGGAAAACAACTCTCAGATGATGGAGGTTTTTTCTGAATCCGGTGTAGAGCAGATGGGAATTAACTTTCAGGATATGCTGGGAAATATTTTTCCTAATAAAAAACAGAAGAAAAAAGTTACAGTTGCTCAGGCTAAAGAGATGCTTAAAGATGAAGAAGCTCAAAAACTGATAGATATGGATCAGGTCAAAGCTGAAGCAATAGAAAAAGTTGAGGAAGATGGAATAATCTTTTTAGACGAAATTGATAAAATTGCAGGTAGAGAATCTAATTCAGGTCCCGAGGTTTCCAGACAGGGTGTGCAGCGTGATATTCTGCCTATAGTTGAAGGCTCAACAGTAAGTACCAAGCACGGTTCAGTTAAAACAGACCACATATTACTTATTGCTGCTGGTGCCTTTCATGTTTCTTCACCCGCTGATTTGATACCGGAGCTGCAGGGTAGATTCCCGCTGAGAGTTAATTTAGACAGCCTCAGCCGCGAAAATTTCAAAGATATACTCCTGCTGCCGCAGAATTCTCTGGTCAAGCAGTATAAGGCTTTACTGGAGACAGAAGGGCTAAAGATTGAATTTACTGAAGCTGCTGTTGATGAAATTTCTAGTTTTGCTTATGATATCAATGAGGAAACAGAAAATATTGGAGCCAGAAGACTGCATACTATAATGGAAAAACTGCTTGAAGATCTTTCTTTTGAGGCTCCAACCTTAGCAGAGAAAGAAATAGAAATTAATGTGGACTATGTTAATGATAAATTGAAAGATGTTGTGGCAAATAAAGATTTAAGTAAATATATTCTATAATTTAAAACTGAAAATGGAGGAGATAAAAATGGGTAGTTTATTAGAAAAAAGTAGAAAGATTAATCGGTTATTACAGAGAACAGGTGGAAATGCAGTAGATTTTTCTGATATGGCTTATGTTCTAAAAGAGGCTGTGCAGTGTAATGTATATGTAACAAGTAAAAAAGGAAAGATTTTAGGTTACAGTCTGCTCGATGATTTTGAATGTGATATTATGGAAGAAGAAGTTATTGATCATGGTGAATTTCCTGATGAATATAACAAAGGTCTTTTGCGAATCAGAGAGACTAAGTCTAACATTGAGCAAAAAGACGGAAAGTGTGTTTTTGCTGATGGAGAAGACTGCTTATTTGAAGACAAATTAACAACAATTGTACCTGTAATTGGCGGTGGCGACAGACTGGGAACTTTAGTCTTAGCTCGTTATGGATCTGAATTTGATGATGAAGATTTAGTTTTAGCTGAGTATGGTGCTTCAGTTGTGGGAATGGAAATTTTAAGAGCCCGTAGTGAAAGAGTAGAAAAAGAAGCCCGCAAAAAAGCTGCAGTGCAGATTGCTATTGATACTCTGTCCTATTCTGAGCTGGAAGCAATTGAACATATCTTTGAGGAATTAGACGGAGAGGAAGGTCTATTAGTAGCCAGTAAAGTTGCAGATAGAGTCGGTATTACAAGGTCAGTTATTGTAAATGCACTTCGCAAATTTGAAAGTGCTGGAGTTATTGAATCCCGCTCATTAGGAATGAAAGGAACATATATTAAAGTTCTTAATGATAATTTATTAGATGAATTAGAAAAACTTAAAGCGTAAATAAAGTTTAGTATGCTGATATTAAAGGCTCCTTAATTTATTTGAGGAGCCTTTTAACCGCCAGACAAAAAAGATTTTTTCAAAAAACGCTTGATTAAAACTCAAGTCTATGGTATACTTTTTTGTGGCAAAATACACACGACAGTTGATCTAAATGCTGGTGCTGTATTTAATACAGTTGTGTTTAGAGTTGATGCTGTCGGAGGCTAAAACCAGAAAGGAGGTGCAGGAGTTATGTCAGTTGTAAATAT
>NZ_QBLR01000189.1:0-6623 GCF_003070835.1 Halanaerobium sp.
ACCTTATCAATAAAACAAAAGAATCAATAGAAAAGTATAAAGAATATAAAAAGTCTCTAATTTTTGAAGCTGTTACAGGTAAAATAGATTTAAGAGATTACGAATTAGAAGGGGGAGAAAAACTTGCTGAGCACAATAACTCCAGCGAAACTGAAAGAAAACGCCTTTCAGCAGTTGATTAAAGAATATCTGATTTATGAGAATGGTTATGTTGAGAGTAGCAATTTAAACTATGATAAATATCATGCTTTAGATACAGAAATGTTATTTGAATTTCTGGAAACAACTCAGGAAAAAATCATGCAGGAACTAAAAAATATTTATGGACCTGAGTATAAACAGAAAATAGTTAAAAGATTAAATGAAGAATTAGCCAGGAGAAGTATGATTGATGTAATCAAACATGGTATCAAAGATTATGGCAAGAAATTGGACTTAGCATATTTTAAGCCCCCGACAGATTTTAATGAAAAATTAAATAAACTGTATAATCAGAACATCTTCTCCGTGATCGATGAATTAAATTATAAGGATAAGAAAAGAATTGATGTTGTTCTTTTTCTAAATGGTTTACCTATCATAACAATGGAGCTAAAAAATCAAGATACAGGGCAGGATTATAAGAATGCTATTTACCAATATAAAAATGATAGATCACCTAATGAAAAATTATTTAGATTTAAGCAGCGTTCAATAGTAAACTTTGCTGTTGATAAAGATGAAGTCTATATGACAACTGAACTTAATGGAAAGGATACTTTCTTTCTCCCCTTTAATAAAGGAAAAGGCAGAGGTAAATCCAAAAAAGCTGGTAACCCTGAAGTTGAGGGCAAATTAAAAACACATTATCTCTGGGAGGATATTTTCAAGAAAGATCAGCTTTTAGAGATCCTGCAGAAATTTGTCTTTATTGATGTTGAAGAAGATATTGATGAGCAGGGAGATCTACATAAAGATGAAAAGTTAATATTCCCTCGTTACCATCAGTTGGATGTAGTATCTAAAATATTGAATGATGTTAAAGATAAGAAGGCTGGCCATAAGTATCTGATTCAGCATAGTGCAGGCTCAGGTAAGACCTATTCAATCACGTGGTTAGCCCATAGATTGTCCAGTTTACATGATAGAGATAATAATCCTATCTTTAGCAGTGTGATAGTTGTTACCGACAGAGTTTCTTTAGACCAGCAGCTGCAGGAGACTATTTATCAGATAGATCATAAGCTGGGTGTAGTAGCTCCCATCAAAAAAGATTCACATCAATTAGCTGATGAATTAAATTCAGGTACCAATATTATTATCAGTACAATCCAGAAGTTTCCTTTTATCCTGGACAAGGTATCAAATACTAAAGACAAAAACTTTGCAATTGTAATTGATGAGGCACACTCTTCTACCAGTGGTAAAAATATCTTAGCTTTAAAAGAATCCTTATCCTTAGAAGAGGCAGCTGAATTGGATAGACAAGCAGAAATGAATTCTGATGATGTTGAGGATAAGATCAACAAGGAATTAATGCGGGTTCAGAGTCTGGATTCCTTGAGCTTCTTTGGTTTTACAGCTACACCTAAATCTTCGACACTAGAACTCTTTGGTTCTACTAATAAGGTAGGTAAAAGGGAGCCGTTTCATGTCTATTCAATGCGGCAGGCAATAGAAGAAGGTTTTATTTTAGATGTTTTAGAAAACTATATGACCTACAAAACTTATTATCGGGTTAATAAAAAGATTAAAGATGATCCAGAGTTTGAAAAGTCAAGAACTTCAAAAGAGATTGCCAGGTTTGTAAGCCTTCACCCTCACAACATATCACAGAAAACTGAAATAATGATTGAACATTTCCGTGATAAGACAATGCATAAAATTGGTGGAGAAGCTAAAGCAATGCTTGTTACCTCTTCTCGTCTACATGCAGTCAGATATAAGAAGTCTTTCGATAAATACATTAGAGATAAGGGCTATAAAAACCTAAAAAGTTTAGTCGCTTTTTCAGGCACAGTCAAAGATGATGGTTTTGAATATACGGAACCCAAAATGAATGACGGCATACCAGAATCTGAAACAGCTAAAGAATTTGATAAAGATGAATATCAGATCCTTTTAGTTGCTAATAAATATCAGACTGGCTTTGACCAGCCAAAACTGCACACCATGTTTGTTGACAAGCGGTTGAGAGGTGTTAATGCTGTCCAGACTTTATCCCGTTTAAATAGGACATATAAGGGAATTAAAGAGGATACATTTGTCCTTGATTTTGTCAATGAAGCTGATGATATCAAGAATGCTTTTGAACCTTATTATGATGTAACAAGACTGGATTCAGATAATATAAATCCAAATGAGATGTACACTCTTTATGATGAGATAATGAATTCCATGCTTATCAATAAAGATGATATTTATGATTTTGCTCAATGCTATTATGAGAATGACTCTACAGAAGAGATAATAGCCGCTGGAGATAATGCTCTATCTCACAGTGCAGATAGAATAAGAAATTTATCGAAAGAAGATAAATTAGAATTCAGATCTAAAATGAAACGATTTATTAACCTCTATAATCTAGTGCTGCAGGTTCATCCTATTAAAGATGCTGATCTGCACAAGATGAATATTTATTTAAGATTCCTGCTTAAAAGAATTGATATTGAGACTCCAGGTAATGTAGATATTTCTGATAAAGTTGTATTGGAATACTATCAGCTTGAGAATAAAGGTCAGCAGAGTATCGGATTAATTGGTGAAGAAGAGCTTACTGGACCATCTCTTGGCAGTGGCAGCTATCACGAGGAAGAAAAAGAGTATTTGAGTGTTATTATTGAGAGATTGAATGAAAAGTTCCAAACTGACTTCTCAGAGGCAGCTAAAGTTGCCACCGAGCAAATGACTAATAAGTTAAAGAATGATGATGACTTAAAGAAAAGAGCTCAGGCTAATAGCTTGGAAGATTTCAAGATTGCTGTTAAGAAGAAGTTTACCGACACAGTTGTTGAGTCGTATAATGAAAATACTGAGTTCTATGGTAAGATTCTTAATGATAAAGACTTTAAGGAGCAGCTGATGGAGTTGATTATTATTGATCTTTATCGGAGTTTGAATGATAACTAGCTATTATTTTGCAGGATAAAATTATTTGCCATAGAAGTAATATAATATGCTCATTAATTCAAGATTAATGCAGGAGGTTTGCTAATGGCTGATATCTATTTTGATGAAAAACACTTTTTAACATCTGATCCTAATTTAACAGAAAATGAGGATTTAAGGGAACCTCAGATTGAAGCCTATTACAAGGCATTTAATCATTTTATAAAATATAATAAAACTTCTCATGCAATTATAGTTCTTCCTACAGGTGTAGGCAAAACAGGCTTGATGGGTATTTTGCCTTACCATATTTCTGAAGGTAGAGTTTTAATTATTACGCCTGGAACCACAATTAGAGATTCTGTTGTTGACTCTTTAAATCCTAAAAACCCTGAAAACTTTTGGCTAAAAAGAAAAGTGTTTAATCAAGTTGATGAGTTACCAACTCTAATCGAATATGAGGGAGATAAAACACCTAATGAGATACTTGAAAATGCTAATATAGTGGTTTTAAATATCCATAAACTTCAAGAAAGACTTGAATCTTCACTTATAAATAGACTTAATGCCGATTTTTTCGATATGATTTTAATAGATGAAGCTCATCATTCTACAGCAGATACCTGGGTTGAGGCAACTAATTATTTTTTAGCTGAAAAGGTTGTCAAATTAACAGGCACACCTTTCAGAAGTGATGGTAAACCTATAGTTGGTGATGAAATATTTAGGTATAAATTAAGTGCTGCTATGGCAAATGGTTATGTCAAGAGTCTGGAAGATCTTGTACATATACCAGAAGAATTGCATCTAACTGTTGATAATGATTCTTCTGAAGTGTATACTGTAGAGGAAATATATGAAATGGGAATAAAAGATGAAAACTGGGTAAGCCGCTCTGTTGCATATTCTAAAGAATGTTCACAAAAAGAGGTGAATAGAAGTATAGAACAGTTGGAGGAAAAAGCTAAGTATAGTGATTTGCCACATAAAATCATAGCTGTTGCCTGTAGTATTGAACATGCTGAGCAAATTAAAGCTTTATACGAGCAGATGGAATATACAGCAACAATTATTCATAGTAAATTGAAAGAAGAAGAATTACAGATGGCATATAAAAATATTGAAAATGATAGAACACAGGTAGTTGTTAATGTTGCAATGCTTGGTGAAGGATATGATCACAAATATTTGTCTGTAGCTGCATTGTTTAGGCCCTTTAGAAGCAGATTGCCTTATGCTCAGTTTGTAGGTAGAATTTTAAGAAGAATACCAGATTCTGAAGCTCAAAGCGCTCAAGACAATGTTGGAGTTATAGTTTCTCATGAACATTTATATTTAAGAGATTTATGGAATTATTATAAAAAAGAGATTCAAGAGAGTAATACAATTCGTTTATTGGATGAATTGGAGAAATCAGAAATAGATCTTGGGTTTGAAGGTGAGTCCAATCGTGATTACTCAATTGGTAAAGCAACTGAAAAGGGTGAAGGGGAAACCATTATAGATTCTTATATCACCACAGAATTGATAGAAAAACAAAGAGAAGAGAAAGCTAAAAGGAAACAGGCCATTATAGAATTACAAAATTTATTAGAAATCAAAAAAGAGGAAGCTGTAAAAATTTATGATCAAAACCAAAGTAAAAAGTCTAAAATTAAAAGGCCAGATCAATATTTTAAGGATCAAAAAAACAAAATAGATAATTTAATCAGATATGAAATAGTACCAGAAATAATTAGTGATTTTAAATTAGATGCTTCGGATAATGACATTAAGAACTCTAAACTTTTCGAGGGGGAATTTTCGTGGATCAAAAAAATTAATTCTAATGCAGGGATGCTGGCAACTTATTTTAATAATGCTTTAAAAATGAAAATTGATAAAAAGAGAAAAGACTGGAAGTTAGCTGATTATGAACATGCTTTTGAAAAGGTAAAGCCAATAAGGGAATATGTTGAAAATGTATTGAAAAATTATTTAAGTCCAGGAGATGAAAAGAATGAGAAAAGATATTGAAAAATTGTACGACTTGTTTTATTCATCTATTTTAACTCCGCACAATTTATTAGATAATATTGAGTTAGGTAATTACCGCTATATTAAGTATTATCAAGAGAACAATAAAACAATAGCAGAGATAGAATGTGAAGTTGAGGGTGAATTTGTAGTTTTTTATTATAAATTTGATCAAAAAAATAGGTTGGACAGTGTTTTTATGGGAGAAAACAAAAAATTAGTTTATGATAGAGAGCTGGAAAAACAGTATCAACTTGCTGAAGTTGTTCAAAATCAAATAGAAATAAAAAATAGTTTGAATAAAGCACAGTAGATTAGGAATTTATTGAAGTTGCAAACTCTTGATTTTTCCATTATAATATAACCTAGAAACTACGGAAGGTTTGCAGGGTCAAAAGTGTTAATACCCAAAAAGTCAAACGCTTTTCAAATTTTTATACTGGAAATCTTATTTAAATAACTCTAAATATTTTCTGAAAATGGTCTTTTTTATTGTCGTCAAGACACTTAAATCAACATTAAAAACAGCTCACAAAGGCTGTTAGTTCAATGAATATAATTTTTTCTCAAAAATCACTTGACGATAATAAGAGTAACTGTTATAATATTTATTGTTGCTTAAGAAAAGTTTTAGCGTGCGCCTGTAGCTCAACTGGATAGAGCGTCTGACTACGGATCAGAAGGCTAGGGGTTCGACTCCTCTCAGGTGCGCCATTTTAAATTTTTAATTTTTTGTTTTATCAGGAGATATTCTATGGAAAATGATATAAAATATATGAAGATGGCCCTGGCAGAAGCCAGGAAAGCTTATCAAAGAGCTGAAGTACCAATCGGTGCAGTTGTTGTCTGTGATGACCAGGTTGTTGGCCGTGGGTTTAATCTCCGGGAGCAAACTCAGGATCCAACTTCTCATGCCGAAATGATTGCTCTAAGAGAAGCAGCCAAAAAAAATGAGGCTAGCTGGCGCTTGGAAGATTGCCAGCTTTATGTGACTTTAGAGCCCTGCCCAATGTGTGCAGGTGCAATTCTACAGTCTAGGATTAAACGCCTTGTTTATGGAGCCAGTGATCCCAAAGCCGGAGCTGTCAAGAGCCTCTATCAGCTTTTAGATGATGACCGTTTTAATCATCAGGTAGAAGTTGAAGCAGGAGTAATGGAAGCAGAATCAGCTCAGCTTTTAAAAGATTTTTTCCGTGAGTTAAGACAACGGAAGGATGGGTGAGTCTGGCTGAAACCGCTCGACTCGAAATCGAGTAGACAGTTTTGCTGTCTCGGGGGTTCAAATCCCTCTCCTTCCGCCATTAGATTTTATCATCCATAGATTATATATAAATTTTCAAAGTAGAGACTTAGAAGAGAAGTGTTATTAAATTTGAGTATTCGAATTTAATCCTACTTCTGACTTCTTACATCCTACTTCCTTACGGAGAGGTGTCCGAGTCTGGCTTAAGGGGCCCGCCTGGAAAGCGGGTGTAGGCTCAAACCTACCGAGGGTTCGAATCCCTCCCTCTCCGCCATTA
>NZ_QBLR01000190.1:0-6552 GCF_003070835.1 Halanaerobium sp.
GCTCAGGGGGAGGGATTCCTGCATTTTATGCAGATTCCTAACCTGACAATTATGATAACTATTAATATTTTTAAAAAAACTATTAGATTTGACGTAACGGCAAATCGTGCAGGAGGTTAAAAAATGAAAGATGTTTATTCATTAAATAATGAAGGTCAATTTATTATAAAAAATTATCAGGAGCAGAAAACATTTGCCAGTTTTCTGCCGGGAATTGCAGGTAAATTTGGAATTCCAATCTGGGCCTTTTATGTAAATCGAGGTCAGGGAGTTGCCAGTTTTGGCTCGCGGAATAAGGATAACGCCATCATGGAGTTTTATCCGGCCAATAAATCCTATCAGAATGTGGCAACAAAAGGTTTTAGAACTTTTATTAAGTTGAAAGATGAAAACACAGTTTACGAAGCATTCAGAGATTTAAATGAAAATATCGAAAGTAAAATGACAATTGCTCCTGATTCTTTAAAGATTGAAGAAGAAAATAGTGAGCTGGGTTTAAAAACTACAGTCAGCTATTATATACTGCCCAACGAAGATTTTGGAGCTTTAGTTAGAGAAGTGAAAGTTGAGAATACATCTAATCAGGAAAGAGAGCTTGAAGTATTAGATGGAATGCCGATTTTAGTTCCTTTTGGGATTGAAAATGGAGCCTTAAAAGAGGTCAGTCAGACTATTTCTGCCTGGGCTAAGGTTGATTCTTTTGAGAGCAAAACTCCATTTTATAAGCTGAGAGCTTCAGCTGAAGATGAGGCTGAAGTTAAGCAGATGACAGCCGGTAATTTTTATATTTCCTTTGCTCGCGGTAATAAAAACGAGCTGCTGACACCACTGGTTGATCCGGATGTTATTTTTGCCGAAAAAACCAGCCTGGAAACAGCACCCGGCTTTGAAAGAGAAGAACTGGCTGGATTTAAGGGAGAGCAGATTTTAGAGAACCGCTTCCCATCTGCCATGGCAGCAGCTAAAAAGAAATTAAAGGCCGGCGAAAAATTGGAGCTTGCTTCAGTTTTTGGTAACCTGGCTGATGAAGATAGACTGAGTGAAATTAAGGATAAAGTATTAGAACCTGGATATCTGAAAGAAAAAAGAAAAGAATCAAAAAAGATTCATAATTATTATGCAGATCATATCTTTACAGTCAGCGGTAATAAAGAACTTGATGCTTACAGCCGTCAGACTTTTATGGATAACCTGCTTCGAGGTGGTTTCCCCTTAACATTGGGTCAGGAAAACAAAAAGACCTACCATATTTTTTCCCGTAAACACGGAGACCTGGAGAGAGATTATAATGAATTTCTTTTAGAGCCGACCTATTATTCTCAGGGAAATGGTAATTTTAGAGATGTTAATCAGAACCGACGCTGCGATCTCTATTTCAACCCGGAAATCAAAAGAGATAACCTTAAATTATTTGCTGATTTAATTCAGACAGATGGCTATAACCCACTGGTAATTGAGGGCAGCAAGTTTATTTTAACTGAGAGTAAAGCTGTTGATAAAGTGATGGCTGAGCTTGAGGGTGAGGCAAAAGCTGAATTTAGACAGCGTCTGGAAAAGCCATTTACACCTGGGGAAGTAGCTGTTTTTATCGACAGCCGCAAGCTGGAACTTAAATCTTCACTTACAGACTTTATCGACCTTGTAGTTGAGGAAGCCGAAAGCTGGACAGAAGCTAAGTTTGGTGAGGGCTACTGGATTGATCACTGGACCTACAATCTTGATTTAATCGAAAATTATCTGGCTTTATATCCGGAAAAGAAAAAGAAACTTCTATTTGAGGACTTAGACTATACATTTTACGATTCCTATGTTCGGGTTAAGCCCCGCAGTGAAAAATATTTCTTAACTGAAAATGGAGTTCGTCAGTATAATGCGGTTGCTGCAGACAAGAAAAAGCAGGAAGAAATTGCTGCTCGCAGTAAGTTTCCATATTATCTGCGGACTAAAAAAGGAGAAATTTATAATACCAGTCTGTTCAACAAGCTCCTTACTTTAGTGCTGAATAAAACTGCCAGCCTTGATCCCTACGGAATGGGAATTGAGATGGAAGCTAATAAGCCCGGCTGGTATGATGCTTTAAATGGTCTGCCTGGTATTTTTGGTTCATCAATTGCTGAGACAATGGAATTACTGCGGATGGTTAGATTTATGTCAGAAGCTCTATCTGAGCTTAATCTGGAAACAGAGATTGCTCTGGCTGCAGAAATTGCTGATTTTCTGGCCAATCTGGATCACCTGCTAACAGAAGTGAAATCTGATCAGGACTTCCTATACTGGCAGCAGGCCGGTAAGATTAAGGAAGAATACCGGGATAATGTATTTGCTGACCTGGCCGGTAGAGAAGTGGCAGTGTCTACAAGAAAAATAATGAGCTTTTTAAATAAAGTTGAAGCCAAACTTGAGCGGGCTGTAAAGCTGGCTGAAGAAGATAATGGACTCTACACAATGTACTACAGTTATCAGGTTGAAGAATATGATAAACTTGGTCAAAAATCAGAAAATGGACTGGAAAGGGTAGCAGTTAAGAAATTTAAGCAGCACCGACTGCCTCCATTCCTGGAAGCTCAGGTAAGAGGGATGAAGATCCTAAAAGATGACCAGAAAGCTAAAAAGCTTGCCGAAGCAGTTCAAAATAGTGAACTGTTTGACGAGAAGCTTAAAATGTACCGAGTTAATGGTGACTTGAGTGCAGAAAGCTATGAGATTGGAAGAGCGAGAGCCTTCAGTCCTGGCTGGCTGGAAAACGGATCAATCTGGCTGCACATGGAATATAAATATCTACTGGAACTTCTAAAAAGTGGTTTATATAAGGAGTACTATCAGGCAATCAATGATGCGCTGGTACCTTTTCAGGATCCGGAAAGATATGGCCGCAGTATTTTAGAGAATTCTTCCTTTATCTTAAGCAGTTTAAATGGAGATACTAAAAACCACGGTCGCGGTTATATAGCAAGACTCAGTGGTTCAACTGCAGAATATATCAATATGTGGTCCCTGATGGCCTTTGGTGAGCAGCCGTTTAAATATCAAGACGGAGAATTAATCTATCAACCGGAGCCAAAATTAAGTTCAGACTTATTTACAGAGGAAGAAAGAGAAGTAACTCTGCAGTTAAGTGAAACAGAAACAGCTGAAGTAGTGATTCCACAAGCAGCTTTTGCCTACAGATTTTTAGGACAGACTCTGGTAATCTATCATAATCCGAGCCGAAAAGATACCTTTGGTGAGGATAAAGCAGTAATTGCTAAATATAAATTAACTGCTGCTGATGGAAAAGAGTTTGAAGTCGAGGCTGCCGAACTAAGAGGAGAAACAGCTCGCAAAGTTAGAAATGGCGAGATAAAAAGAATAGACATCTTTTTTGTACCCGGTACCTAAATCGTTTTATTGAACCTGGTTAAAAAGAATTTATTCACATAAGGGATTAATATTTTCCGCCTGGAATTCTGAGCATGAAGTCTAAATCGATTTCTTGAAATGTGATGCAAAATGCAGGATATCCAGGCTGGGAAATATTTAATATAAATTAAAGCTAAAACTAAGAGCAAAAAGGGAAAAGAAATGCTGCCGCTAACCCCTATTGGCGGCAGAAGGCTTTTTCCGATTCCAAATTTTTTCTTTATGTCGAAAAAGAAAGAAAATTGTAAATTATGTTTTTAGTTAGCCTAGTGTTATAATTTTTAGTCATTTAATTTAAGGGAGGTGATTGTCGGGAATGAAAGCAGATTGGAAAGGAAATTAAAAGAGCCACTCCCTTTAGGGCTACAGGCGTCCAACCAGTACCTAAAGTGAAGTGACCTTATATAATTATATCATTTACATAAGAAATTACAATCCTTTCTGATGAATAATAACTAAGGGAATACAAGTTCGTCTTTTAGTTAACTAATTTAAAATAAGTTTATAAGGGATCTTTAAAAGATCAGAAGAAATTAGTTTTCTAATCTATTTTAAATTTAGTTCAGACTGAAAGGGAGGAAAATATAAATGAAAAAAGTATCTATTTTACTTATTTTAGTAATGGTTTTGACTTTTGCTGTAACAACAACTGCTCTGGCAAGTGTAAATTTTAACGGAGCAATGTATTTTATATTTGACGAGTTTACAGAGGTTGATGGTAAACAGTTTTATTCAATGAACGGGAATACCAATATTTTTGGAACTGGTGACTGGAAGCAGTCTACAACTGATAATGGAAATGATAACCGAGAAAAGTTTCAAAACAAATTGCTTTTAAATATGACAGCTAATATCAGCTCAAATATTACAGCAGATGTTAGTTTTGAATCTTTAGTGGATGAATTTTTAGGTTATCCTAATGGAACTGGAGTAACAAGAGGACAGGAAACTCCAACTGTAAGAGATAATAATCCAGTGCTTTTAAAAGATCTAACTGTAACTGCAGATACTGAGGATGCAAAAATTGTAGTTACCAATAACTTTAACTATGATTTTAATCCGCGGGTACTGGCAACACAGTTTGAAGATAACTGGGGAGATTTGACACCTTATGGTGAAGGTATATTAGTGGAAACTGAGTTATCTGATGTTGGGACCAGGGCTTTTATTTTCCAGACAAGTGAAAGTGAAACTGGTACAGCAAGTGCAGATGGTGATGATATTATTATTGAAGCCAATGATGGTGTATCAAGACCTGCAGACAAAATTGTTTATGGAGCGGATTTCAAAAAAGGATTTGCTAATGGAAGTGCAGGATTGCTACTTGTAAATACTCATGATAAGGGTACTGATACTAATTTCGATGATGACTATAATACTACAGAGGATTATGACTTAGATAAAGATATTTTAAGACTGGCACTGAATGGTGAATATAGAATTGGACATCGTATTTTTCTAGATGGTGAATTTATTACAGCTAACTATGGTGATGATGTTACAGAAGTTGTTAATGCTCGAAATACACCATGGGCTCCACCAACTCATGAAATAGATAGAGATGGAGATACTAATGTTGTTGAAGTGGGAGCAAAGTTTATTCCACTGCCAGATTCTCAAATTAAACTTAGTTATACAAATGTCGGAGAAGATTATGTGGCTGCAGTAGGAGCAGATCATTCTATGGATTCCTGGCTTGGTAATTCTAGCTTCAGTTTTGAAGATGGGACTGGATATAACAAAGGCTTTGCTGTAGAGGGAAGTTATTTATTGCCTGTAAGATTATATCCAACTGCTCGTTTAGAGTACAGTGACTATGATAAAACCCTGACTGCCAAAAATGAGAATGAAGATACAAATGAAAAAGAAACCAAATTAACTTTAGAGGCTTCAAGAGGTCCCTGGGCTGCTGAAACTTCTTATAGAACTAAAAGCATGACTAATAGCGGCAGTGGAACAGTTGAAGAAACTGATATAACTTACAATGACTTTAACATTAATGGAAGTTATACAGTAATTGAAAACGAAAAATTAACTACTAACTTACGTGGAGACTTGAATTACTATACTGGTGATGATGAGACAATAGACCAAAACTTTTCTACCGAAAATAGAATTAAATTAGGTGTAGGAAATACCTATGTATTAAATGACAAAGTTACTTTAACTGGTAGCTATGACTTAGGCTACGCTACAGAGAATAATGATGTATTTGAAGATGCTAATGGTAGACAGCATTTAATTAAGCTGGGAACAAGCTATCAGGTATCTGCTAATACTACTTTTGATATTCTCTATAAGTATGACAATTATGATCTAAATAGACCGGAAAATATTACAACTGATGCTTTAGTAAATTCTGTTTATAAAAAAGAAGCAGAACATCAGTGGTATGATGGTGGCGAAAGCTGGGAACACGGTTCTGATCACTGGGTTGCTAAGTGGGTAGCTCCAGGTTATGATGGTTATACAACTCATGAGATTAAAGCGACTTTTACAGTTAACTTTTAATTATAGGTAAACTACAGGAGGTAGAAAATTGAAGAAAATTGCGATATTAATGGTTTTAATGATGGGATTACTGGCTCTGGCAGGTTGTAGTAGTGATAATGAGAGTGTAATGGTTGATTATACATTAACAACAAATGTAACTGATGAGACAACTGGTGATCCAATTGAAGGAGCAGCAGTAGAGGTTGATGGAAAAAAAGAGACAACTAATGCTAATGGATTGGCACAGATTGATTTATCTTATGGTGAATATAAAGTTAGTGTTAGCGCTGATGGTTATGGAAATGCTTCAGCTCCAGTAAATATCAGCAATTCAGATAGTAGTTTAGATATTGCTTTATCTGAAAGCTCTTCTGAAGATTCAGAGGGCACTTCAACAACGATAGTAAATTTTGATGAAGCAACAGCGCCAGAATTTAGAGGTTTTGGAGGTGCATCAGGAGAAATAGTAGAAGATCCTAAGGATGCATCAAACCAAGTGATGAAATTAATAAAACCTAATACTGCAGAAACCTGGGCAGGAGTTACAGTATCTACAGGATTAGATGACTCTATACCAGCAGTACCTTTTACAGATACCAAAACAAAGGTAACAGTAAAAGTTTATTCACCAGAAGTTGGAATGCCAATTAGATTAAAATT
>NZ_QBLR01000191.1:0-6502 GCF_003070835.1 Halanaerobium sp.
ACATTTGAAAGATAAAACCCTACTAAAGAAATATTAATTAACTTCTATAGTAGGGTGGCCGTTAGGCCATTTTGTTCTTTATATATGAAAATTTAATAATTGATTTTATCGATTATATAAAAAGGATATTCTTGAATTATGTTGAAATTAAATGGTAGAGGGAAAAGTAAAGAAAATAATAGAGGATGTGTAAATTTTGAAATTTAAATTTCTGCATAATATAGAAAATAAAATATATTTCATTCCTTCAATTTATGCTATATCTGCGACAATTTTATCAATTGCAGTTATTTTTATAGAATATCAATATACTAATACTTTAATTAACATATTACCATCATACTTTTTTACATCTTATGATTTATCAAAAACTATTCTATCAACAATTGCCGGATCCTTATTTGCGATGATTACAGTATCTTTTTCAACTATTATGGTTGTTTTAACAATGTATTCATCTCAATTTTCTCCCAGAACTATGCAGGATTTTCTAAAGAATAAGGTAACCTTAAAAGTCTTAGGAATTTTTATTGCAGGGTTTATATATTCAATCTTAACATTATTATTTATTGATGACAGTATGCAGGGAAGCGGAGAAGCTATAATCTTTTCGGCTATGATAGGTGTAATCGTAGCTATTGTTTGCCTTGGTTACTTTGTTTATTTTATTCATCATGCAGCAAATTCAGTTCAAGTAAATTTATTAATTGAGAGTCTGAAAGAAGAAGTAATAGAAATTGTAGATAAAATAGAGGCAAGAAATAATAATAATGACCAGATTCGTAATGACCCGCCTGATAATTTGAAAGAAAAACTTGATCGAGAGTTCTGTGGGGTTAATCCAAAACAAAGTGGTTATATCCAGGTCATTTATGATATTGAACTTACTCAACTTGCAAATGAATATGATATTATTATTCGAGCTGAAAAAATGATTGGAGATTATGTAACAGAAAATACAATTGTTTTTAAATTCTGGCAGCTTAACAAAAATTCTGAGGTATTTAATGAAGAAGAGCTTGAAGAAATACAAAATAAAATATTAGGTAATTTAGTAATTAATAATGAGAGAAGCAAAAAAAATGATATAGAATTTGGACTGCTGAAATTAACTGAAGTAGCCTTAAGGGCAATTTCGCCAGGTATAAATGATCCAAATACTGCAATTTTTTGTATCAATCAGTTAGGTTGGGTTTTATCCAGAATTGCAGTTGCTAATCTAGAAAATACTTATTATTATAATGAGAAAGACGAATTATGTTTTATATTAGAGGATATTTCTTTTTGGGACTTACTATATAAAACTTTTTATCAATTAAGCCATTATGGAAATCAAGATGTTTCAGTTGCAGGATCTATAATTGATGCTTTAGTAATTATTGCAGAAGGGAGTCCAAAAGATATTAAAGAACAGGTTTGGCACTTTAGTCATTATATTTTAGGTGGTTTTGATAAAAATGTATTGGAGCAGGAAGATAAAAAATTCTTAAATCATAAAATTTACAGATTGGCTAAAGAAACCGGTCATAAAGAGCAGCATGAAAAATATTTCCAAGTTGAAAATTTTAAGATAAATTAAGAAATTTACTGTAAAACAGGAACTTTAAATTATTTTTAAAAATGTTATTATTATTATTAAATACTAAAATAATACAATGAAGAGGTGGTCATATGGCAGAAAAAATGTTTTATAGACAAAAGGCGCAGGAAATTCTTGCTGAACTGGAAACTTCAGAAAAAGGTTTGACTGCTGCAGAAGCAAAAAAACGACTCGAAGAAAATGGCAAAAATGTACTGCAGGCTAAAGCAGATAAATCTCTAGTTAAAATTTTCTTAGAACAGTTTAAAGATGTACTGGTGATTTTACTTTTAGTAGCGGCAGTAATGTCATTTGCAATTGGAAGTTATCGAGATGGTACAATTATGGTTATTATTGCAGTAATCAACTCAGTTATTGGATTTAGACAGGAATATAAAGCTGAAAAAATCATGGATTCATTAAATAAATTAGTTAAATCTCCTTCTAAAGTAATTAGAGATGATCAGATTGGAGAAATTGCTCAAGAAGAGCTAGTAGTTGGTGATATTGTTAGTCTGGAAGAAGGAGATAAAATCCCAGCCGATTTAAGAATTATTGAAGCCTTCAATTTGAGAACAAACGATGTATCTCTTACCGGTGAATCGATGCCGCAGGAGAAACAGTCTAATAAAATAAAAGAAGAAAAACCACTGGCAGATAGAGACAATATGGCTTATTTAGGAACTACAGTTGCCTCAGGTTCAGCAAAAGGTGTTGTTGTCAGAACTGGTATGGAAACTGAAATGGGTAAAATTGCTTCCATGACTCAGGAAGAAGATAAATCAAAATCTCCCCTGCAGTCTGAGCTGCAGTCAGTAGCCAATAAAATCGCTGTTTTTGCAGTTGTTATTGCGTTGGCCTTATTTGGAGTGAGTATCTATCAGGGTTATGGTTTAAATTTTGCTTTAATTTATGCTTTAGGGATAGCAGTTGCTGTTGTGCCTCAGGCTTTACCAATGCAGGTAACAGTAGCCCTTTCTCAGGGAGTTGACCGTTTGGCAGAAAAAAATGCAGTGGTTAAAAAACTTTCTTCGGCCGAAACTCTTGGTTCAACAAATGTAATTTGCACAGATAAAACAGGTACTCTGACCAAAAATGAGATGACAGTTAAAAAAGTATATTTTGATGGTAAAGAATATGAAGTAACAGGCCTTGGTTATGAACCTGAAGGTCAGCTTTTAGGTGAAGACGGTGAGCCGCTGACTGAAGAAGAAATTTCAGAAATGGAAATTATTTTTGATGCTGCAACTATGGCTTCTAATGCAGAAATTCATGAGCCTGACGAAGAACATCCGGGCTGGTACGCAATTGGTGATCCAACCGAAGCTGCATTAATCACACTTTCAACTAAACTGGGTACCCGTTCACCAACTGAAGATGAAGAAAATCCAGAATTACACGAGTTTAGCTTTGATTCTGACCGCAAAAGAATGAGCTCAATTCGAGAGTTTGAAGATGGCAATTATCTTAAGATGAAAGGTGCTTTAGGTAGTGTTCTTTCTGTATCTAAACATATTTTAAAAGATGGAGAAGTTGTAGAGATTACTGAAGAAGATGAGGAAAGATTAAATAAATTAAATGAAAAATATTCGAAAAATGCAATGCGGGTTTTGGCAATTGCTTATCGTAAACTAGAAGATGATGAAACTGATTATGTTTTAGAAGAAATAGAAAAAGATGTTATATTCTTAGGTCTTGTTGCTATGATTGATCCCCCAAAAGAAGGAGTTAAAGAAGCCATTCAGGAATCACATGATGCTCATATAGACACTTACATTATGACTGGTGATCATGCAATTACTGCTCAAGCAGTAGGTAAAGAAATCAGTTTATCGGTTGATGATGAGGATGTGCCTGTATTTACTAGTGAAGATTTAGAAGCAATGAGCGAGGATGAATTGCGGCAGACTATGGAAGAAAATGAATCACTCATATTTTCTCGAGTTTCACCAGAAAACAAATTAAGAATTGTTAAGAACTTAAAAGAACAGCAAAAAATTGTTGCTGTAACTGGTGATGGTGTAAATGATGCTCCAGCTTTAAAGAGTGCCCATATTGGAGTTGCAATGGGACAGATGGGTACAGATGTTTCTAAAGAAGCTTCAGAATTGATTTTACTTGATGACAGTTATCCAACTTTAGTTTATGCAATTAAAGAAGGAAGAACAATTTATAATAATCTGAAAAAAACTGTAATTGCATCTCTGACTACAAACGGAGCTGAATTAACAATAGTACTTTTAGGCCTTTTAGCTGCAGCATTATTAGGGACTCCAATCCCGATTTTAGCTATTCAGATACTTTCTATTGATCTTTTAGCTGAAATTTTACCTCTGACAGCACTGACCTTTGACCCAGCTTCAGAGCATTTAATGAAATCACCACCAAGAGATCAGGATGAGCATATAGTAAATAAAAAGAGCTTTAGTGAAATAATATTTTTAGCATTATTAATGGGTGGTTTGGCTTTTACTAATTTTTATCTATTTATTAATGGTCAATCAGAAGTGGTAAAAGAAGGAACTCAGCTTTATGCGCGTGGTACGACTATTTCCTTCTTAACAATTGCTTTTTCTCAGTGGGTAAATATTATGTCCCGCCGCTATGAATATGAGAGTATCTTTAATAAAAATTTCTTTAATAACACTAAAATGTTATATTCTATTTTAATTTCAATTGTAATGGTTCTATTAATAATTTATTCACCAATAAATAATTTCCTTGGCTTTGCTGGTGTTACTCTAGCAGACTGGGGCAGAATTATTTTAGCAGGAGCTATATTCTTAATGGGACATGAAGGAATAAAGTTTTTCAAAAGAAAAAATGAAACTGTTTAATTAAATGTTAAAAATATAATTTTGAATAGAATTAAGACTTATAATAAAAACTATACTGGAGGGAAGCCAAATGTTTGATATTGATTTAGAAAGAGATGGCAGAGAAAATTTATATACCCAAATTTATGAAGCAATACGGGCAGAAATTTTGGCAGATAAATATACACCTGATACTAAAATGCCATCAATAAGAAAACTTGCTTCCCGGCTTAGTGTGAATGCAGAAACTGTGGTTAAAGCTTATGATTTACTGGCAGCTGAAAATTTAATTTACAAAAAAGAGGGTAGTGGGAGCTATATTGCTCCTGCTGCTGCTCTCAAAAATAACAGTGATGATCAAAGACTCAGAATTTTAACTTCTAAGCCGTCTCTATCTTCTCAAAAGACTATTGATTTTAGTGGTCCAGAGCATGGAAAAGAATTTCTAGAAGAATATGCATGGGATTTGATTTTTGATCGTTTTTATTCAGATTTTAAAGGTGAGAGTTTTAAAAAAGTTGAAGCTAAAAAAAATAATTATTTTCATCTTTTAAAATCAAAACATGAAAATTTGACTAAAAGCAAACTTTATTATAATTCGGAAGCCCAATTAGAAGAAATATTATTTACTTTAGTCGGGAAAAACAACGAATTATTATTTACAAGTGGTAGTGACAATTCTTTATTTACTAAATTATTTTTGCAAGATCATAGTATTAATAGCAAAACCAATAAAGTTTCTTTTTCTACTCCAAATGCAAATATTCATATTAGTTCGGCAGATTATGATAGCTTAATGGACTATCTTGAAAATAATACCATTGACTATTTAATAATAAGTGATGATTCTATTGAGGAAAGCATTTTAAATTGGAGTCTTTCTAAAATAAAATCTTTGCTGGAACTTTCTCAAATGCTTAAGTTTAAAGTAATTATTTTAGAGTATTTTGCTCTTTATCAAAACAATGAAAAAATAAAAGAACTTTTAGAATCTAAATATGATAATCAAATTATTCTAATTCAAGCATTAACAAATAGAGTTTTTCCTGGTTTAAAATTAGGATTAGTCTATTTAGATGATTATTATTTAAATTCTTTAGATAATAATTCAATTTTAAATAAATATTCTTTGGATGATTTTATAAATAAAAAAAATCTATCTGCAGGAGAAAATCTAGTTAATAATCTTTTAAGTTATTATATTGATAATGGCTATCTAGAAAAAAGAGTTAAATTTTTAAGACAGCGTTTAAATAACAGGAAAGTTTTATTAAGAGAAGCAATTAAGGATCATTTTAGAGGTATTGAGACTGCGGACATTTCTTCTTTGTTTTATTTTAAATTATTGTTGAATCAAAATATTAATCAGCATGATTTTAAAGTCTTTGCTGAAAAAAATTCTCTTTTATTACCTGATTATAGAAACTTTTTCAGTCGCGAAATAAGTAATGAGTTAATTATTTCAGCAGCATCATTAAATCAATTTTCAATAAAGCAAGGGGTTATGGTTTTAGCTAAAATTTATTGGCAGTTTATCAGTTAATGTTAGTGTAAAATAAAAGTGGGTTTTAAGAATTGATTTGAATAAATAGGCAGGAATTTTAATATAAATAAAGAAGGAGCCTCACAAGGACAAAAATTAAAGAAAGGAGTGAGGCCCCTTGGAACTTGATTTAAGAATATTACAAAACAACACTAATTTCAAGGATGTAGAGAAAGAAATTTTTAGAATTGTATGTAAAGAAGCTAGAGAAAGATTTAAAAAGATCTTAGAGGAAATTGATCAGGCTATCATGGAAAACAGAGATAAAGATAAATTTAAACTTAAAGATATCAAAAAAAGAACTATTGATACTCTTTTTGGTGAAGTGACTATCAAAAGGAGATACTACCAAGATTCCAATGATAAGTTTAGATTTCTGCTGGATCAGTATTTGAATATTCCTGCTAATGAGAGGCAGTCACCTGCTTTAAAAGAAATAGCACTGGATTTAGTAAAAGAACTGCCATATAGAAAAGCTGCAGATAAGATTGATAATATCTTAGAGAGTTCAACCAGTCATACAGCAATTTTTAACTGGGTTCAAAAAGAAGGAGCTAAGCTCAG
>NZ_QBLR01000192.1:0-6453 GCF_003070835.1 Halanaerobium sp.
CTACTTATATAAGTATAGATTTATCAACCGGATGCAGTATTATTTGTTAAGAAATTTGTGTGGTTGGTAGATTTAGTATAAGAATATAATTAAAAAAGGAAGTGGAAGTAAATTTGCAAAAGATTAAATTTAATGAATTAAACGTATCAGATGAGATTTTAAAGGCAGTTGAAGAAATGGGTTTTGAGGAAACTACCCCGATTCAGACAAATGCTATTCCGGCTGTACTTAATGGTAAAGACATTGTAGGTCAGGCCCAGACAGGAACCGGTAAAACAGCAGCCTTTGGTATCCCTCTTTTAGAAGAAATGGATGCTGAAAACAAAAATCCTCAGGCAATTATCCTCTGTCCGACCAGAGAACTTGCTATTCAGGTATCAGAAGAATTAAAAAGACTGGCAAAATATAAGAGAAGAATTTATACTCTCCCGGTTTATGGTGGACAGTCAATCGGACGCCAGATCAAAGCTCTTAATAAAGGTGTACAGATTGTTATTGGTACTCCAGGTAGAGTAATGGACCATATTCGTCGTGGAACTTTAAAACTTGACAATATAGATTATTTTGTCCTTGATGAAGCTGATGTAATGCTCGATATGGGCTTTATTGATGATATTGAAACTGTTTTAAGAGATATTCCAGATGACAGACAGACTCTCTTCTTTTCTGCTACTATTCCCAAATCAATTAAAAGATTGAGTAAAAAGTATCAGAAAAACTCAGAGTTTTTAAGAGTGGCTCACGAAAAATTAACCGTTCCTTCTATTGATCAGTACTACTATGAGATTAGAAGACACGATAAACTTAAAGCTTTAACCAGAATTCTTGACTTAAGCAGTCCGGAACTGGCTATTGTTTTCTGTAACACCAGAAAAATGGTTGACGAGCTGAATATTAAACTGCAGGCTCGCGGTTATTTATCTGATGCTATCCACGGTGGTTTAAACCAGAATCAGCGTGATCGGGTAATGGGTAAATTCAGAAATGGAATTATCGAAGTACTTGTAGCTACAGATGTAGCAGCCCGCGGTATTGATGTAGATGATGTAGAAGCAGTATTTAACTATGATCTACCACAGGATACTGACTATTATGTACACAGAATTGGTCGTACAGGTAGAGCAGGGAAAAGTGGTGAAGCTCACAGTTTTGTAGTTGGTAAGGATATCTATAAGTTGAGGGATATTCAAAAATATACAAAATCAAAAATAAAAAGATCAGAGATTCCTTCTCAGTCTGATATTGAAGCGGCTCAATTTGAGCAGTTTAATGATGAACTGAGCAGTTATATGGATTCTGCTGATTTAGGAAAATATATTGAGTTAATTGAAGACTTAGTTGATGAGCAGTATTCTGCCCTTGAAATTGCAGCTGCTTTAATGAAAAAGTCAATGGAAAGAGAAGATAATGATGATAATCAGGCTGAAAACTCAGGTCAGAGCTTTGGTGATACTGGAGCTGAGCCAGGAATGGTTAGATTATTTATCAATATTGGTAAAAAAGATAGGGTTTCTCCCCGCCATATTGTTGGAGCTATTGCTGGTGAAACAGGAATGCCCGGCGGCTTAATTGGAGCAATTGATATCTATGATAACTTTACCTTTGTGGAAGTTCCCAGAGAAAAAGGTCATGAAGTATTACAGATCATGAAGGACAACTACATTAAAGGAACTAAAGTTAACATTGAAGCTGCAAGAGCTAAGTAAAACGATAAAAAAATAGATTATATAACAAAAAGGTACTGAGAGCAGATCGCTCCCGGTACCTTTTTGTCTTTAGTTTTTGAAGTTTTTTAAGGAACAGCAATTAGAGCAGCTGCCAGTCCGGTTTGACCTGAATCAGTACTTGTTAATTCATCATAATTAATTACCATAATTGAAGCAAAATCAGTCTCAGCTAAAGTTACCTGTGTAACTAGACTTAGTTGGTTATTAGTAATATCTAAAACTCTATCAGTTGAACCTGAAAAGTATCTTTTACCCAGAGAAATTATTCCTACAGTTTCTGCTACATTTTTAGTATCAAGGTTTGCAGTCAAACTAAATCCATTACCGTCATCCTTACTATTTTCTGTTTTAATCCCAGAAATAACTGGCGATTCGGAATTAGCATCTGAAACTTCATTCGGGGTTTCAGTCATACTGACCAATTCTTCTTTTTTATTATCATAAGTTAAACTATCTATCTCATAGGTTAAAGTACCACCTTTGTTAATAGGTTTTAAATCACTATCTTGAGGATCACCATTAATTGTATAATCAAAAATTAGTCTAATTCTACCAGCAGTTAAAATTCCGGTACCCTGGTCAGCCACTGGCTCCATAATTTCCAAATCTTTTAAATTAATGTTTTGAGTCCATTCATAATCATTTAATCTTCCTTCAGAAGAATATTTTGCAAATAACTGATTTAATGACTGTTTAACAACACTTTCCGGCCCATCTTCACTCTCTAAATAATTACCTACTATAGTCTCAGTTTTCAACTCACCAATAGCAGAACATCCTGTTAAAACAAAGCTAAGTGACAGAATGAGAAATAATATTAGAATTATCTTTTTTTTATTCATTATTATTCTCCTAATTTATATATTTTAGTATCTTTAGCTTTTATGTTAGTTAAATCTGCTGAATAAAATAATTAAACCTTCTTAAACAGCCTTAAATCTCCAGACTCTGGAAGAAAAATCTTCTTTTAGATAGGGAACTTTAATGCCATAATTCATCAGTTCATCCCCACCATAAATTTCTCCACTATTTAGCTCCTTATAATCACTCTCAGAGTCCAAGCCTTTCAGTTTTAAAGTCTCTTCTTTCGGATTAGGGGTCGCCAGCACCTGATAAAATCCTGCCAGAACTTCTTCTCTGTCCTGACTGAGATAAGACCAGGCAGTAAAGTTACCTGCAAAGGGACTCCGCAGTCGGTAGAAATCACCAAACTGCACCAGCTCTCTAATCTCTTTATAGTTATTAACCTGTTTTTTGACAGCTTTCATTTCTTTTTCATTTAATTCTGTAATATCAAGTTCATAGCCCAGGTTGCCGAAACTTGCCACATCATAGCGCATTTTAAGTGAAGTACTGCGCTCTACCTGGTGGTTTGGAACAGCAGATACATGAGCACCCATCGAAGATGAAGGATAAACTAATGAAGTTCCATACTGAATCTTTAATCTTTCTACAGCATCAGTATCATCACTGGTCCAGGTCTGCGGCATATAATGGAGCATTCCCGGATCAAAGCGGCCGCCACCACCGGCACAGCTTTCAAACAATACTTCCGGGAATCTGGAAGTAATCTCTTCTAAAACTCTGTAAAGACCCAAAATATAGCGGTGGTTTAACTCACTCTGATGTTCAGCCTCCAGCTCTAAAGAACCATATTCAGTCATCGGTCTATTCATATCCCACTTAACATAGGCAATATCTGCTTTCTCTAAAATCGCAGAAACCCGCTCAATAATATAATTCTGAACATCACTGCGGCTTAAATCTAAAATTAACTGCTGCCTGGATTCTGAGGACTTTCTTTCTGGGACCTGGATGGCCCATTCTGGATGTTCACGGTATAAATCACTGTCTGGAGAAACCATTTCCGGCTCAAACCAGAGGCCAAAATCCATCCCCAATTTATTAATTTCCTGAGCTAAATATTCTAAACCGCCCGGCAGCTTTTCTTGATTTACATACCAGTCCCCTAAAGAAGAAGTGTCATCATTTCTCTCTCCAAACCAGCCGTCATCAAGCACAAATAATTCGATATCTACTTCTGCAGCAGCTGCTGCCATCTCTAATATCTTATCTGTATCAAAATCAAAATAGGTACCTTCCCAGTTGTTGATCAAAACCGGCCGCTGCTGGTCTCTATGTTTACCTCTAACCAGTCGACTTCTGTATAACTGATGAAAGTTTTGAGACATCTTATTTAAACCCTGATCAGAATAATTCATTACAACTTCTGGTGTCTGGAAGCTCTCTCCACCTTCCAAAAGCCAGTTAAAGGTAAAAGGATTAATACCCATTGTTAATCTTGTCTTACCATAGTGATTGCACTCTGCCTGGGCGATAAAATTAGCTGAGTAAACAAGACTGAAACCATAGGCCTCTCCTCTGTACTCATCAGTCTCCGGCTCAACTAAAGCCACAAAAGGATTCTGCTGGTGGCTGCTGCCACCTCGTTTGCTGTCAATTTTGGTTATTCCCTGCTCCAGTGGGCGGCGGATAATATCTCTTTCTCTGCCCCAGGCTCCCGAAAGCTGCAGCAGCTCTAAGTCTTTATTATCAAAATCAACACTCATTGAAAGTGCTCTATTGAGATTCAGCTTCTCATCACCCTGATTTTTAAAATTAGCTGAGCGGGTAAGTATCGGATAATCCTTAAAAATTGTATAGCTTAAAACTACCTCCAGCTCAGTTACCTCATCATAGAGGCTTATCTCCAGAGTTTCTGCTTCAGATTCTTTTTCAACATAAGTTGAGGGCAGACCGGCTAGTTCTTTTTTGCCACTGTAAATTTGATGATCCTGATATTTTAGGTCACTGATAATTGAGCCGTTTTCTGCTTCAACCTGATAGGCGGGCTCCCTAAAATCAGACTGGCCAAAAGAAGGATATTCGCGGGCTATATTTTCTAAGATAAAGCCTGTATCGTCTTTAAGAGCATAGGCCTCATAGGGCCGGTGCTGAGAGATATCATAGCGATCCAACCTTTCGGCTTTTTTAATTTTTTTACCCCAGTAGAGATGACCTAGCTGGTCATTTTTTAATATTTTTATCACATAACTTATTTCTTCATTTTGCAAACGAAAAATTTCTCGCTCTTTAAAAAATTCAATCAGCATTATTCTGCCTCCATTTAATTTTTTTCGACATGAAACGACATAAAGCGGGTGGTACCAGGTACCTGGACATGGAAGTTTGATTACTGGTATTTTTTAAGCTGCATTATTTTGTAATAAAGTTCTTCTGCCGATTCTGCCATCTGTTCAATTGAATATGACTCAGCCATTTTTCTGGCATTTTGCGCAATTTCTTCAAAATCATCAGTATTTGTTAATAGTTCTTCAATCTGTTTACTCCACTTTTCTGTATCCTCTTCAGTTTTAAAACCATTATATCCATTTTCTATAACATCATCAATTCCACTTGATTTAACCGCAACTACAGGGTTATAGCCGGCCATTGCTTCCAGTAAAACCATCCCCTGGGTTTCAGTTGTTGAGGCAAAAACAAAGAGATCTGCAGCCAGATAATATTTGGCCATTTCTCTAAAGTCTACAGCACCAATCAGTTCTATCTCCTTTTCAAGGCTGTTATTTTTAATGAATTCTTCCACATTTTTCTTTTCAGAACCGCTGCCGATAATAATCAATTTAAAGTTGAGCTCAGTATTTTCCCTTAACTTTTTTATTCCTTCTAAAAGGAAAAATAGATTTTTTTCCTGAGAAAGCCTGGAAACTGAAATTAACAGGTGCTCAGCATCTCCGATTAGTTTGTCTCTCAGGGCATCAATTTCCTCCTGCTGACAGTCATAATAGTCAAAATCAATCCCTGTCGGCATTACCTTAATAAATCTGCTAACTCCGACATTGCGCAGATACTCTTTTGTTGATTCCGTGGGAGCAAATACCGCATCAGTATTATTAGCAAAGTTTCTAATTAAAAAGTGTGAGAGCCTGTTTTTAAAAAATTTACGCATAAATAAGATATTGGGTACATAGTGAGAATATTTCTCCAGACGTGTGTGATAGGTAAAAGCAAGCGGCAGATTAAATTTCTCAGCCAGCTTTCGGCCCTTATTTCCCAGCCAAAATGGGTGATGAGAATGAACTAAGTCAAAATCTCCATTCTTAAAGTCTTTTTTGATCTTCGGAGAATAAATATTGGTTACAGGAAATTCCAGTCCTGCTTCTTCATAATGATAAAGTGAATTACAGCGAATAATATTTGATTCATCCTCAGTTTCTTCTTTATAATCTGGAGCAAAAATTTTTACCTGGTGTCCTCTCTTCCGCAGTGCCTTAGCCAAACGCTGAATTGATATTGGAACCCCACCAATAACAGGGAAATAGTTGTTGGTAAACATAGCAATTTTTAGTTTCTGATCTTTAATTTCATTATCAGCATAAGCAAAATCCCGGTAATAATCTACCTCTTTATTAATTTCACGATGCAGAATAAAAAATATAGTTAAACCGATAAACAATACCAGTAAAATATTAATATAATTTGCATAGAAAAACGACTGTAAAGCTACCCAAATATTAACCATAATTTTCGAAAAAGTACTGGGATTATTTTCTAAACGCTCAACACTAATTTCAATCCCACTTTCTGAAACATTAACAAAAAGATAATGGTAAAAACTCTTTTCATTATCAAAAATCAATTCACCACCTGCACCACCGGTGATATAATAATTAATTCCTTTAATATTTTCATGATGATATAATTC
>NZ_QBLR01000193.1:0-6390 GCF_003070835.1 Halanaerobium sp.
ATAAAAACCCACACTAAATAGCGAAGAGGCATAGATTTAAATGTTTTGAGAACAGGGAGGTATTTTAGATGGGCGAAAAGACAGAAGTCAATGACATTGACCGCAGTCTGCATGAAGAAAAAAATGTAGCAAAACATCGTTATCAATCTGCTAAGGGGTTAACTCCTGAAGTAATAAAAGAAATTTCTAGAGAAAAAGATGAACCAGAATGGATGCTGAAATTCAGGTTGAAAGCCTTAGAAATATATAAGAATAAAGAGGTTCCCACCTGGGGAGCCGATATTTCTGATTTAGATATGGATAATATTATTACCTATGTCAGGCCAGATGCTGATCTCCAGAGTGACTGGGATCAGGTTCCGGAAGAAATTAAGAATACCTTTGATGCTCTGGGAATTCCGGAGGCAGAAAAGGAATCTTTAGCCGGGGTAGGTGCTCAGTATGATTCTGAGGTTGTTTACCACAATCTAAAAGAAGAAATGGTTGAACAGGGCGTTGTTTATATGGATATGGAAAATGCTGTTAAAGAACATGAGGATTTAGTCAAACAACACTTTATGAAATTAATCACACCTAATGATCACAAATTTTCAGCTCTGCATGGAGCTGTCTGGTCAGGTGGATCATTTGTTTATGTTCCAGCAGGAGTAGATGTAAATATTCCTCTCCAGTCTTATTTCCGTCAGAATGCACCTGGCTCAGGTCAGTTTGAGCATACTCTGATTATTTTGGAAGAGGGAGCAAATGCTCACTTTATTGAAGGCTGCTCAGCCCCAAAATATTCGGTTAATAATCTCCATGCAGGTGCTGTAGAATTATTTGTAAATAAAGGTGCCAAACTTCGCTATAGTACAATAGAGAACTGGTCCCGTAATATGTATAATTTAAATACCAAAAGAGCTTTAGTAGAAGAAGATGGCGTTATTGAGTGGGTTTCTGGTTCTTTTGGCTCAAAAGTATCAATGCTTTATCCAATGAGTATTTTAAAAGGAGCCAGAGCTAGAGCAGAGTTTACTGGGGTTACTTTTGCCGCTGAAGGACAGTATTTAGATACCGGGGCTCAGGTAATTCATGACGCTCCAAATACAACTTCAACAGTCAATTCGCGCTCGATTGCTAAAGATGGCGGCCATGCTTATTACCGCGGCCTGCTTAAAGCAACTAGAAATGCTCATGGAGCAAAAGCTTCCGTTTCCTGTGAATCGCTGATGCTGGATAATGAGTCGAAATCAGATACTTTACCGATTATGAAACTGCAGACTGATGATATTGATATCGGCCATGAAGCAAAGGTTGGACGAATTAGTGAGGAAGCTGTTTTCTATCTGATGAGCAGAGGAATCAGCGAAGAGGAAGCAAAGGCCATGATTGTCCGCGGCTTTGTGGAGCCAATTGCCAGTGAATTACCATTAGAATATGCAGTTGAATTAAATAATCTAATCAACCTTGAACTCGAAGGGACTATAGGATAGGTGATATGAGATGTACAATAAAAAATTAGTAGATAATTTAACCACCGGCCAGTCAAAACTATTAAGCAGCAGAAGAAGAGAAAGTTTTGATCATTTTAAATATTTGGCTCAGGGTGATTATAAGCGAATAAATTTAATTGACTATCAGTTTCCAGAATACAATCCTTATAATAAGGAATATTTAAAAGAAAAAAAGGGTCAGGATGAGCTGCTGATCAAAAGAATGACAGATAATCTAAATAATGAAGAAGAAATTTTAAATTATCTGGATCAGTTTAAAGATAAAAAGGTCAAAAAAGGTAATCAGGGGCTTGATGCCAAGTATCTGACGATGGCCGAAGCATTTTACAATACTGGTCTTTTTATTAAAGCTCCAAAAAATGTTAAATTAAAATTACCAGTTGAGATTTTTTATCAACTTGATCAGGAAAATCCTGTTTTAATTGATAATAATTTAATCGTGGCTGAAGAAAATTCAAGCCTAACGGTAGTTTTTGACTATAGAATGCAGGATCAAAACTTAGAAGCTTTTCATAATGGTTTAACCAGAGTAATTGTTAAAGATAACGCTGTTTTAAATATTGTTAAGGTGCAGCGTTTTAATGATCAGAGTGATAACTTTGACAGTAATATTTCTCTGGTTTCCAATCAGGGAGAGCTAAACTGGATTCCAATTGAACTGGGCGGCAGAAATTCAGTTACTAATAATGAAAACACCCTAATGAATGCCGGCAGCAGAGCCAGCATAAGTTCAGTTTATTTTGCTGACGGCGACCGCAAGCTGGATCTAGGATTTAAAATGAATCATCAGGGACGCCACAGCAGCAGTAAAATTGAAAGCAAAGGTGTTTTGAAAGATAGGGCTCAGAAAGTTTTTAGAGGTGATTTATATTTTCAGAAAGGTGCGGGCCAGGCAAAAGGATCAGAAAAGGAAGAGGTTCTGCTTTTAGATAAAACAGTTGATTCTGATTCCATACCAGCATTGTTTTCTGAGGAAGATAATGTGGAGGGAGAACATGCTGTAAGTGCAGGCCAGATTGATGAACAGCTCTTATTTTATCTAATGAGCAGAGGTCTGACTAAAGCAGAAGCCAAACAGCTAATGGTAGAAGCTGCTTTTAACCCAATTTTTGCTAAAATACCTCTTAATGACCTTAAAGGAAGTGTTATTAATGATGTCAAAACAAGAATCCGCAGTTAAAGAAAATAAAAGTGACCAGAATTTTGTCGAAAAATATAAAGCTGATTTCCCAATTTTAAAGCAGCAGATTAATGGTAAAGATCTTGTTTACTTTGATAATGCGGCTACAACCCAAAAACCGGAAGCTGTTTTAGCTGCAGTGGATAATTATAACCGTACAATTAATGCTAATCCTCATCGGGGTGCTCACACTTTAAGTGTTCGCGCTACCGAAGCTTACGAAAAGGCCAGAGCTAAGGTCAGGGATTTTATCAATGCCGAAAAAGCAGAAGAAGTTATTTTTACCCGGAATACTACAGAATCCCTAAATCTGCTGGCAAATAGCCTGGAAGCTTTTGTTGAAGCGGGAGATGAAATTTTAATCTCTGTGCTTGAGCACCACAGTAATATTCTTCCCTGGCAGCAGCTGGCTGAGAGAAAAAATTTGAATTTAAAATTCTTATATCCAGATCAAAATTATAGAATTCCACTGGCAGAGCTTAAAGAAAAACTGACAGAAAAAACTAAGATTTTTAGCATCTCCCAGATGTCAAATGTGAGTGGGGTAATTAACCCGATTAAAGAAATGGCAGAACTTGCCCATCAAAAGGGTGCTTTAGTTGTTGTTGATGGTGCGCAGGGGGCTCCTCATATTAAGACTGATGTTAGAGATTTAGATGCTGATTTTTATGCTTTTTCCGGTCATAAGATGCTGGGACCAATGGGGATTGGTGTACTTTATGGAAAAAAAGATCTTTTAGATGAATTACCTCCTTTTCTAAAAGGCGGAGGTATGATAGAATATGTAAAAGAACAGGTTTCTACTTATGCTCCACTTCCTGAAAAATTTGAAGCCGGTACTCCCAATGTGGAAGGTGCAGTGGGTTTACAGGCAGCAATTGAATATTTAGAAGAGATAGGACTGGATAAAATTAAGGAACATGAGCTTGAATTAACAGCCTATGCCCTTAATAAAATGAAGAAACTGGACTATGTCGAGATAGCCGGGCCGCTGGATTTAGAAAATCGCGGTGGAATTATATCTTTTAATATTAAAGATGTTCACTCTCATGATTTGGCTACAATAGTTGACAGTGAGGGGATTGCTATCCGTTCTGGCCATCACTGCGCTCAACCGTTAATGCACTACTATCAGATTAATTCCACCGGGCGAATAAGTTTTTATCTCTATAATACAAAAGCAGAAGTGGACCGCTTCCTGGAATCACTGGAGAAAGTAAGGGAGGTTTTTGGTTATGGATCTTGATTCAGTTTATACAGAATTGATAATGGAACACAATAAAAACAGCCGCAATAAACATTCATTAGAAGCTGCAGATTTGAGTGAGCATGGTCACAATCCAAGCTGTGGAGATGATATAACTCTGGAGCTTAAATTTGATGGTGATACTATCAGCGATGCAGCTTTTACGGGCAGCGGCTGTGCGATTTCGCAGGCTTCAACTTCAATCATGATTGATTTAATTAAAGGTAAAAGCATCGAAGAAGCACTGGATCTTGTTGAAACTTTTATTGCGATGATCAAAAAAGATATAGAAGATCAGCAGGAATTAAGAAAGCTAAAAGATGCAGTGGCTTTAAAGAATATTTCTAACATGCCGGCCAGGGTTAAATGTGCAGTTTTATCCTGGCATACACTTAAAGAGGCTTTGAATGAGCGAAACTAAAATTTGAAAACTGATTTTAAAAACTTCACCAAAAGGTGGAGTTTTTACTTTACATAAAAGCAAATAATCTATATAATAATGATAATGAATCTCAATGACTTTCTTTCATGAATTTTTGTTTGCTTTTGTTTGTTTATGTTCATTTGTGTTCATGCACCGTGAACCTGTCGAATTTTGTCAATAACTCAATAAGTTTATAAGACTATAAGATGAGGTGGAAACAATGGAAAACAGAAAAAAAGGAATAACCTATATACTTTTATCGTCACTCTTTTTTGCGATGATGGCAGCTGCAGTTAAATTTTTAGGTGATATGCCGACAGCAGAAAAGATATTTTTTAGAAATCTAGTTGGTATTTTTATTGCCTTCAGTCTTGTCAAAAAAAGCGGCAGCTCACTGACCGGAAATAATAAAAAGCTTTTAATCTTACGCAGTATCTTTGGTGTTTTAGGAATTGCAGCCTATTTTTATGCCCTGGCAAATATTAAACTATCTGATGCAGTAATTTTAAATAAGATGTCCCCGTTTTTTGTAATGATCTTTGCAGCTTTATTCTTAAAAGAGAAGGTTAGCAAAAAACAGCTAATTGCTTTAGTAACAGCAGCCTTAGGCGCTATACTGGTAATTAGACCGGGTTTTGATTCTAATTTAATACCTTCTTTAATTGCTTTAATGTCCAGTTTATTTGCGGGAATTGCATATACAATAGTTAGACAGCTGCGCAAAACTGATTCAGCAGCTGCAGTAGTTTTTTATTTCAGTCTTTTTTCAACTCTGGCAATGATACCGTTTTTGCTCAGCGGTAGTTTTGTAATTCCTACAGCTATCCAGGCAGCAGCCCTATTAGCTTTAGGATTATTTGCAGCAGCAGCTCAGTTATTTATGACCAATGCCTATCGGCATGCAGAGGCGGGAGAACTTTCAATTTATACTTATGCGAATATTGTTTTCTCTTCAATTTTCGGACTGCTTTTATTTCAGGAGATGCCGGATCTATTTTCAGTATTCGGTGCTGTATTAATTATCTCAGCCGGTTATTTAAATTATCGGGCCAAGGAAAAAGAAGTGGCAGAGAAAGCAGCTGAATTAAAATTAAAAAAGGAAAAGCAGAAAAGTACTATCTAAAATAATAAATTATTTAATATTGCCCTCAGTTTAAACGCTGGGGGTTTGGTGATTTAGCGGCAAACATTGCAGAATGCTTTCTAAGAACATATAATAAATGTAGTTTATACATATTTTTATTAGCTAGGAAATTATACCTGATGGTTTGTTGTGGATAATCTTTATAGTTTCATAATTTCCGCTATCAACAAAATTTAACCTTACTATATTACAGATTGTCCGAAGGCCATTTTGTTCTTTTTGATTATAAATGGAGGGATCAGAGTGAAAGATATTAATACAATTTTTTTGGATGTTGATGGTACACTGACAGACGGCAAAGTTTATTTAGATAATGGCAAAAATGAATTTAAAGCTTTTAATGTTAAAGATGGTTTGATAATAGTAGCTGCGATAAAAATGGATTATGACGTGATAATCATGACCGGTCGGAAATCCGAAGTTGTAGCTCGTAGAGCAGCTGAGCTGGGAATAAAAGAATATTATCAGGGTGTTAGAAATAAAAAACAGGCTTTAGAAAAGCTGATGGAAGAAAAGGAAATTAATTATAGTAATTTAGCTTATCTAGGTGATGACTTAAATGATTTACCGGTAATGAAAGAGGCCAGATTTGCAGCTTGCCCGGCAGACGCTGCAGAAGAAGTTAAAGAAGTTTGTGATCTGATATCTAAATTTAACGGTGGTAATGGAGCAGTCAGAGAGATTTTAACTCATCTTTTAAAAACTAAAGGAGATTATTACAAAATAATAGAAAGTTTTACGGAAAAAGAAAATTAATTTCACTATACTGACAGGTACCCGGTACCTGTCGGTTTTGTAAATAAATGTCCAAATTTTATTTATTTTAGCTAATTATATTATAATTTGGCTCTTTGACAAATGTTGTGAAATCTAAATAGCACCGTTTGAATCAAGTTATCTCTT
>NZ_QBLR01000194.1:0-6367 GCF_003070835.1 Halanaerobium sp.
TGACTTCAACTGTAATTGTCCGCTGCTCATCAGCTTCAAAATCACCACTGTCTTCCTCAATTTCAAAACGACTGTGCAGATCAACGACTGGAACGATAATCCCTCTCAAATTTATTACACCTACAACATGCTCATCAGTATTTGGAACATTGGTAATCTGGGCAGACTTAATAATCTCTCTTGTGTATTCTATTTCTATCCCATATTCTTCTTCCCCAATATTAAAAACTACATATTGAGCCTGACCGCTTTTTTTATTGTTTTTATTTTTAGCATTCTCTAAATCCAGACGTTCTTGAGCTGTCTCCATAATCACACCCCATTTATGAAATTTTAAATTCTCCAACTAATTCTTTTAATTCAACTGTCATTTCAGTCAGACTATCAACTGCCTGGTTAAGATTTTCCATTGACTCTGATTGTTTCTGAACAGATTCGGAAATCTGGTCACTGTTAACAGCCTGTTCTTCTGTAACCTTAGAAATATCCTGACTTCCTTTAGAAAGCTCATTAACAGAAGCAGCAGTTTCTTTAACCTGATCAACAACATCTTTAATTTTATCAGTTATATTATTAAAAGTCTTACCCGTTTCAGATACTGAAGCAGCTCCGGTTTTAATCTGCTCATTGGTATTATTAATAACTCCAACAGTATCCTTAATTTCATCCTGCAGATTATCTACCAGACTTCTAATTTCATCGGTTGAGCCCTTTGTCTCTTCAGCTAATTCTCTGATTTCATCTGCTACCACTGCAAAACCCCTGCCTGCATCTCCAGCCCGAGCAGCTTCGATAGCAGCATTTAAGGCCAGCAGATTTGTCTGTTCAGCAATAGCAGAAATCATATTAACAATACCGTTAATTTTTCCTGCAGACTCATTTAAATTGTTAATTTTATCAATAGATTCAGCAGATACATCCATTACTTCTTCCATTTCGTTTTCTGTTTTCTGCATTTCTTCCAGACCACTTACTGCAAGTTCGTTAACCTGGTCTGTATAATCAGTAATTCCCTGAACATTTTCGTTAATCTCTGTACTGGAAGAAGCAAATTCTTCTGCTGAAGCAGCTACTTCTTCAATTGAAGCAGAAAACTCCTCTACTGAGGCAGCTACATTATCAATAGACCTGGAAGTCTGAGCTGCAGTATCCTTTAATTCTTCTCCGGTTTTATCAGTTCTTAAAGCCGAATCATTGATATTTACAACCAGCTTTTTAATATTATCTACCATCTGATTAAAGGCATCTGCCAGTTCTCCAATTTCGTCTTTATTCTCAATCTCAACTTTTTCGGTTAGGTCACCACCAGCTATGACATTAGCTGAATCGCGCAGTTTTAAAATTGGTTTTGAAATATAACCGGCAATATAATAGGCAACAACCACCCCTATGATAACAGCAATAATCCCAATCAAAATACTCATATACCTCATCGTGGTAATCGGTGCCATTACATTAGCATTATTTGCCTGGATTGCAAGCTCCCAATTTGCTGATTTCAAGGGTGCAAATGCTACACCCCGCTCAGCTCCAAGAAGGTTGTAAAATTCTATCTCACTAACATCTGTATGCATTTTTTTAAATAAAGCTTCCATTTCTGCTCCACCTGCTGTAAGCAGTGATTTATTCCCCTGATATTTAGGATTCTCATGCGCAATCACGTAATTATTTTCATTTATGATAAACCCTGAACCCTCACCATTAATATCCATTGAAGTACTCAGCTGATTAAATACAGTCAGTGGAATTGAACCACCAAAGATCATTGCCAGCTGATCCTCTACATAGTAAGGTTCAATTATTAAAACCGCATCTTCTTCTCCTCCGGGAGTCTTAACCGGGTCACTGAGGAAAATTTCTTTACTTTCTAGCGCACGCTGAAAAACCTCTGTTTCTGAGATATTTACTTCATCTTCAGTGTAGGTTGTACTCATCTGTCCATTTAAATCAACTATAAAAAGTGAAGAAAGATAAGGATGTTCTTCTACAATGGTAGCAAAGTGCTCATTATTACCCATATTAAAATAAAGTTCTCTTGCCAGTTCGGTATCCAGAGTTGTTCGGGTATCAAACCAGCTGTGATCTAAGTTTCTAACTGAACTGATGCTCTGATCAATAACCATATCAAGCTGCCTGGCATTATTTTGTACTTTATCTAAGGCTGCCTGGTAAATACTTTCTTCTAAAATACTTTTTGATTGAAAATATGTAAAAACTGAAGAAAGCAAAATTAACGCTAAAACTAATCCACTAATAATTATAATTAATTTCGTTCTAATACTCTGCCAGTTTATTTTGTCGATGCTAAGGTCCATCTTTTTATCTCCCCTATTATATATTTTTTTATTTAAGCTACAATATCCCTTACATCAATAATCAGAGCAACATCACCATCACCAATAATTGTTGCACCACTGATATATTCAGTGTCCTGCAGATAATTACCGAGAGATTTGATTACAATCTCCTGTTGATTTAGAAGTTCCTCTACTATCAAGCCAATAAAACGATCTCCACTCTTTAAAATAACAACTGAGAGATCTTCTTCTGACTTTTTAAATGAATCAATGTTTTTACTGCCAAAAATTTCGGAAGCAGAAACAAGTGGAATTGTATTTTCCCTTAAAACAATTACATCTTTTCCCCTTACCTTTTTAATATTTTCCGGACTGATAGTAAGGGTTTCACTTACAGCATTAAGAGGAATTGCAAAAGTATCTCCATCGACTGTAATCATCAGCGCTTGAGTTATCGCCAGAGTTAGCGGCAGTGAAATAGTAAAAGTGCTGCCCCTGCCCAGCTCAGATTCAATGCCAATTTGACCATCAAGTTTTTTAACCACATTCCGAACTATATCCATTCCGACTCCCCGGCCCGATACATCGGTAACTTCGGAGGCAGTACTAAAACCGGGATGGAAAACAAAATCAAGAATGTCCCTTCTCTCCAGCTGTTCAAGTTCTTCTTCTCCGACAATACCCTTTTCTACTGCTTTACGACCGATTTTATCGGCATCAATACCGGCACCATCATCCTTAACCTCTATGATGATTTCACTACCCTTCTGATAGGCTCTAAGCTCTATTCTGCCTTCCTCATCCTTACCCTTAGCCTTTCTGGCTTCCGGACTCTCTATTCCATGATCAATGGCATTTCTGAGCAGATGAGTAAGCGGATCAGATAATTCATCAATAATTGAGCGGTCAAGCTCAGTTTCCTGGCCCTCCATAATAAAATCAATCTCTTTATCCATTTTATTAGAAAGATCTCTGATCATCCTGGGGAATCTGCTAAACATTACTCCCACCGGTACCATTCTAATCTGCATTACAATATGATGTAATTCCATTGTCACCCGGTCTAACTGGGGAATTATCTCATTAAATTTTGATTTTTGAATATCTAATGACTGGAGTCGGGTTTTATTGATTAATAATTCTCCTACCATATTCATTAAAGTATCAAGTTTTGAAATATCAACCCGAACAGTGGAACTACTCTGAAAAGAATTCACTTTGTGTTCTGCGTGCAGACTTCCCTCATCACTTTCGGAGCTTTCTTCTTTCAGTTCCAGGTTTTCTATTTCATTAAAATTAAGAACATCTGCTCCTGATACCTCTGCTACTTCCTCTTTAAACTCTTCAGCAGGCAGCCAGCTTAGAGCATAAATATCAAGTTCGGAAATCGGTTCCTCCGAATTTTCGATTTCTTCTTTTGCCGGCACAGACTTAAACAGAGTTCCAATCTCCTCTATCTTCTTAAGAACCATAAAGGCCCTTACACTCTGAAAATCCTGCTCATCTAAAACAACTTTTAAATGATAAATTCTTTCCTTATCTTTCTTTCTTTTTTCCAGCTCTTCTTTTTCAGCCTGACTAAGCTGAAGGCTGAAGCCAGCTTCTTTAGCTTCTGAATTATCCTGATTATTATCTGTTTTAGAAGCAGCCTGCTGACCATAATTAGCCAGCTCTTTAATAAAACCTGCTAAATTTACATCGGCAGGTTCTTCTCCTTCATTTTCTCTAATTTTCTCTACCAAAAACTGAATATTATCCAGTCCCTGCAGCAGCAGATCAATAAAATCTGTTCTAACTTCAAGTTTACCTTCTCTAACTCTATCAAGCATGTTTTCCATCTTATGAGTTAGTTCAGTTAAGTTTTCAAAGCCCATTGTTGCAGCCATTCCTTTAAGCGAATGAGCTGCTCTAAATACTGCATCTATGGTTTCTTTATCCCCTGGATTATTTTCGAGGGTTAAGATACCGTTGTTCAGAGTTTCAACATATTCTTTTGCCTCATCAAAAAACATATCTAAATAACCATTATCCTGCATTAACTTCCCCCCTGAGTTTAATTATTAGCTTTTTTCATCAAAAAATTTGGCCTCATATTTATCAGAATTGAGATAGCCTTTAATGCTTTTTTCACGGCTGTAAAGAGAAATCATTTTTTCTTTGTTTTCCTTCTTTTTATCTTCCAGAGCCTGCATATTTTTAGCCTGCAGTTTGCTTATCTCCTGCATCAGTTTATATAGCTCATCTTTTTTTTCCTGCAGCTCATCTTTAGTTAAAGAAAAAGCAAGCTGAGCAAAATAATTCGGCTGCTCAACCTTATCGATCTCTGCAATTATCTCATTTTTCTGAACCAATTTTTCTTTTAAAATGTCAAAATCACCAGCTTCAATCAGATTGCTTTCTGCTTCAGTCAGTGATTTTAATTTTTGGTATAATATAAAAAGATCTTTCATTATCAACCTCCAGCCTAAACTCCAACATTTACTCTTTTTTCTTCTCCAGAATTTTGATTGATTATTATTTCTTTATAGGTTACAAATAATTCTTCTACCAGAGGAATTACATTATCAAGATGTTTTGTGTTTTTGTTAAGGTTGGCCTGGATTAACTCTCTGTAAATATAATCATAGAGACTTTCTAATTGAACTGCAATTTGCCCACCCTGTTCCTTATTTAAAGTGCTCTGCAGCTCTAAGATAATATTTTGAGCCTTAATTATATTTTTATGGCTTTCTTCAATTTTTCCTTCTTTTATATTCTTTTTAGCCAGTTTCATAAACTTAACCGCACCCTGATAAAGCATCAGTAAAAGTTTGCCCGGGCTTGCTGTTTTTATCTGCATCTGCTTGTACTGATCAGCGCTTCTTCCCTGCATAATAATTACCTCCTAAACATATTTTATATTTTTTTGCTTAAAATAGCAATAAAATTAGAGCTCAAATTTAAAATTATTTAATTCTTCCAGCAGTTTTTTGTTTTTAACTGCCTTTTTATTTTCTTCTTTTACATCTTCCAGCAGTTCTTTTCGCATAATTTCAATTTCCTGAGGTGCTTCAATTCCAAGCTGTACTTTTCCATTTTCTATTCCAACAACGGTGACTTCTATCTGCCCATCAATAACTATTTTTTCATTTAATTTTCTCGTCAGTACCAGCATTATTCTGCCACCTCTTCTACAGGAGCAAAAATTTTATATCTTACCTGATAACGCTGGTCATCAAGTATTACCTGTTTCCCCAACTTATCTTCGATATTTATAACTATCGGAGCTGATAAGTTAGCTGTGCTTCTTTTTATTTCATCTTTTAGTGTAATTATATTTAAGATCAAAAGATCCGAAATTTTTTTGATTTCTAACTCTTTTTCAGTTTTATCATTAATTTCAAATTCATAGTTCTGAATCAAATTCCCCGGTTCTACTGTTACAAATGCTATATCCGGATCATCAACTGACTGCATAACAATAAATGGTGAATCCTCTCCCAGCGGCAGCAGAACAAAATCCTTTAAACTTTCAAAACCAGGCAGGCCTAATTTGAAAGAAATTATATCTGACTTTTTTATTTCTAATCTACCAAAATCGCGGGTCATTATTTCCATTTAAATCCCTCCAAATTTTTATTTATTAAAATATTAAGCTTTAAAATCTATACTGGGACCCGGTTTATAGGCTATAACCAGTTCTCTTTCTTCACTGTACATTATTTCCGCCCCCAGATCAGATACTTTATAATTTTCAAAATCACTCAATTTATCTCCAGTTGATGCATAAAAAGCAGCTGCCTTTTGTGCCGTCTCAACAGCTTTTTTTGCATAATTACCTGTGCTGTCTTTTAAGTTATAAAAACCCATTGCTTTTCTGGATGGATAACTGTCAATCTGCAAATCCAGGTTCTGCAGCATTAGATCACATCCTCTCTACAAATAACTATCGGCAAAGATGAGTTAAATCTTAAATCCATTTACAGCCATTTAAATATCTTTAAACTAACTTAAATAAGTTATTCTTCTATTTACTGCTACTTATCATTATTTAAAAGAGGTTTTAAAATATTAATAGAGAATATTTAAAT
>NZ_QBLR01000195.1:0-6352 GCF_003070835.1 Halanaerobium sp.
CTCAGTAAAATAGCAGCCGGAAATAAGAATATTGATTCTTTTATTGAACTGGACACTCAAGGAAATGATCTGGAAGGTAATTATCAGGTTGAAGTTACAGATGCCGGTGGAGGTAATTTTAATCTAAAAATTAATGATTCTGATGGAAATAACTTATACACTCATCCTACTACATTAAGTGCTGGGGATACTATTGATTTAGAGTTAGATGGAAGTGGGGGTATTCAGCCTGATACAGCTAGCTTTACTGATGATTTTACTTTAACAGTTAACAAGTCTGGCAAAAGAAATATCAGCCTGGATAAAGCAATCGGTAATGGAGAAAATGCAAATGCACTTGCCAATTTATTTAATAGTGAGGCAGCCACAAAGGGAACAGAATTAGAAGGAACTTCACTGGAAGGTTACTTTAGAACTATTGTGACATCGGTGGGAGCTGAATCATCAAGAGCTCAGGAGATGAAAGCCAATCAGGATGTAGTTTTAAAACAGCTGCAGACTCTTGATCGCAGTATTTCGGGAGTTTCACTGGATGAAGAAATGGCTAAATTAATCAAATATCAGCAGTCATATACTGCTGCAGCAAAATATATAACAAAAACTGAAGAATTACTTGACAGTTTAATGACTATAGTATAAATAACAGGAGTTGACAGCAATGAGAGTTACAAATTCAATGATGGTTCGCAATATGTTAGATCATCTTCAGAATAATATGGGAGATTTAAATGACTTAAATGAACAGCTGAGTTCGGGTAAGTTATTCCAGATGCCCTCTGATGCACCAATCAAAGTCTCAGATAGTATGAATTATAAATCTCAAATAAATCGGAATGACCAGTTTCAGCGTAATCTTAATCAGGCAGAAAACTGGTTGAAGACAACTGAAAGTTCACTTAAAAGTGCAACTAAAGTCATTCAGCGAGCCAGGGAATTAACTATTTATACTGCTAATGATACTATGACACCAGAAGATAGAGAAACAGTTGCCAATGAGATGAAGCAGCTTAGGGACGAATTAATTGATATTTCTAATGCAAAACTTGGTGATAATTATATTTTTTCTGGACAGAAAACAGATCAGAAACCCTTTGATGTCAATACAGCTGGAGGGATTGGCAGCTTTGTAGATTATAAAGGTGATATCAGTTCAATTGAGCGAAGATTAAATGAAAATGTTCAGATGGGTGTTAATCTAAATGGAAGAGAAGTTTTTAAAAAGGAAATTGAAGCTTTAAATAAGATTTATAATGATTTATCTGACCCAACAAAGACTGGGGAAGACATTGGAGATAATCTATCAGGTATGGATGATGCAATTAACAAATATGCTGAACTAAGATCTGAAATTGGTGGTAAACTCCAGCGGACCGGCAATATAGCGGATCGGTTAGAAGCAAATAAAGTTCATCTGAGAAGTTTAAAATCTAAAAACGAAGATGCAGATCTGGCAAAGACTATTACAGAATTAAAAATGGAAGAAACAGTTTACAGAGCCTCGCTAGCATCTGGGTCAAGAATTATGCAGCAGTCTTTAGTAGATTTTATTAGATAAATTTTTAGTGGCTTTTATAACTATGGTTTACTAAATTACCATAGTTGTAATGGTTACTAAAACACCGCTGCTGGCAGCACTATCGGCCGAAGTGTTGTTGACAAGGTGCTCATATAACCAAAACAAATTAAATGAACTGGCAAGGATGCCAGGAACAACACAAAATTTCAAGGAGGAATAAATAATGAGAATTAACACAAACATAGCTGCGTTGAATTCATACAACCAGCTAAAAAACACACAGAATAACTTAAGTAAGTCCTTACAGAGATTGTCTTCAGGGAAGAGAATCAATGGTGCTGCTGATGACGCTGCAGGTCTGGCAATTAGTGAGAAGATGAAGTCTCAGACAAGAGGTCTTGCTCAGGCCCAGAGAAACGCTCAGGATGGTATTTCAATGATTCAGACTGCTGAAGGTGCGCTTAAGGAATCACATTCAATTTTGCAGAGAATGAGAGAGTTAGCTGTTCAGTCTGCAAATGATACTAATACAACAGCAGATAGAGAAGAAATTCAAAAAGAAGTAGATCAATTAGCTAAAGAATTAACAAGGATTTCTAATACTACTGAATTTAACACTCAATCACTTTTAAATGGTGCTGTTAAAGAAGATGGAACTGGTAAAGCCACTTTCCACATTGGTGCTAATTCAGAACAAAATATTGATTTAAGCATTAATGCAATGGATGCTGAGTCATTAGGAGTAGCTGCCGATGCTACAATAGAAAGTGAGGCTATTACTGGTACTGCTACTGGTGGAGATGCCGGTACCATTGATTTTGATGTTAATGGAACAACTGCAACAACTTCTGGTATTGCTAGTGGTGATAGTGGAGGAGATATCGCTACTAAAATTACTAATGCCCATAGTGGTATAACAGCTAGTTTTGATACTGGCACAGATCAAATAACAATTACTGCTGCTACTGGCTCAACCGTTGAAATTACTGGGGGAACTGCAGCAACATTATCTTTTGCTGGACTTGAAGTTGGAGATACAGCTGGCACATCTAGCTCTGCGACTTTTTCAAGCGGCACAACTACTGATGCTTTTGCTGCGGCTGGTATAGATGTTAGTACCCAGGCTAAAGCTGATGCAGCTATAACAAAGCTTGATACAGCTATCGCAGATGTTTCAGCAGAACGTTCTAAATTAGGTGCTTATCAAAATAGATTAGATCATACAATAAATAATTTAAGTGCAGCAGAAGAGAACTTAACAGCTGCTGAATCCAGAATCTCTGATGTTGATATGGCTAAAGAAATGATGAACTTTACTAAGTCTCAGATCTTAAGTCAGGCTGGTACAGCAATGTTAGCTCAGGCTAATCAGTTACCACAGGGAGTACTTCAGTTACTCGGTTAATTTCTTGAAGAGAATAATATAGATATATAAACAATTAAGCCGGCCGGTTTTCCGGCTGGCTTGTTTTTTAAGAAAGGGTGAAAAGCTATTATGAAAGTAGAACAAGTAGATTCTCTATCAAAGAAGCAAGTAAACAGTATCCAGAAAGATCAAACTAATAAAAGAAGTAATAATAGCAGTAATAATAAACCCGACTCTCTTCAGGAAGAAAGAAAATATAATCAAAAAGAACTTGAAGAAGATGTCAAAGAATCAGTAATTGATATTAATGATATAGTGAAAAAAGTAAAAGAGGATCTAGCATTTAAAATACATGATAAGACAGATAAACTTATGGTCCAGATAGTTGATTTAAAAACACAGGAAGTTATAAAAGAACTACCGCCGGAAGAAATGCTTGATTTAGAAGCAAAGATACATGAGATGGTGGGATTTTTAATCGATGAGAAAGTTTAGAAAGAAGGTGTTAAGATGGCTGATCTTAGTTTAGGTGGTTTAGCCACTGGTATGGATACAGACTCAATAATTAATCAGTTGGTTCAATTAGAACAGCGTCCAATCTATAATTATCAGCAGGAGATATCAGAACTGGAGCAGACTAAAGGTGCCTGGAGAGATATTAACACCAGGTTAGATAATTTAGAAAACAAATTAACAGATCTCAAATTATCTTCAACCTATAATTCCAGAACTGCTAGCAGCAGCAATGAGGATGTAGTTACAGCAACAGCAGCTAATAGTGCTAATGAAGCTAATTATGATATTACAGTAAATCAGGTGGCTACAGCCCAAAGATTGATTGGGGCACGCAAGCCCGGTTTTAGTGCTGCTGAAGATGATGTAATTACATTAAATGGCACAGATGTAAACATCAGTACAGGAGACTCTTTGAGTGATATTAGCGCCAAGATTAATGATGCGGATTCAGGATATTCAGCTTCGGTTATTGATGATGTACTGGTCATAGAAGCAGAGAAAACTGGTGTTGAAAATGCACTCCTGGATGGTAGTGATGGTTCTACTCCTACAATATCTGATAATAATGGTATTCTGAAAGATTTAGGTATTTTGGATAATACTACTGGGTATTTTACTGATGAAAAAGCAGCCAATGATGCAAAAGTGGAAATTAATGGTATTGCAGGTATTACAAGTTCCAGCAACGAAATTACTAGTGCTGTAGATGGTATGACCTTTAATATTAATCCAGAAGCTGCTGCAGGTAGTACAGCTACTATTTCAGTTGCTAAAGATACCGGTAAAGCTACTAAAGCTGTACAGGCTTTTGTAAATCAGTATAATAGTGTAATGGATTTTATAGACAACAAAAGTGGTTATGATGCCGAAACTGAAGAAGGTGGAATTCTGCAGGGGGATGGAACAGTAATGAGACTGCAGATGAGTTTAAGAGACCTTGTAACTTCTAAAGTTAAAGATACAGGTGATTATCAAACTTTAAGCTCCGTTGGTATTGAGATAGATAGGGATGGAGTAATGAGTTTAGATAGTGCTAAGTTAACTGAAGCTCTAGAGGACAATCCAGAAGAGGCTACGAATTTATTTCAGGCAGAGTCTGATACCAAGGGTTATGATGGTATGGCTGTTCGCATGGACAGCTATCTTGACCAGGTTCTTCAATCCAATACCGGTTTGATTCCCAGGAGACTTGACTTCTATGATACCCGAATAGAAGGTTTGAATGATGATATAGCAGATGTACAGAGAAGGGTAGATATGACTCGTGAAAGATATGTTCAGCAGTTTGCTGCCATGGAAAAAGCTATTTCAGAAATGCAGAGTCAGCAGAGCTGGATGATGAGTCAGCTCCAGAGTATGGGTGGATCTACTGTAACAAGTATGATGTAGAATCTAAAGAGGAGTTTTATACTTTAACTCCTCTGCTTTTTATAATTGGGTTAATATACTTTTAGGATGTGTTTTTATTGAATTTTTATAAAAAGAATATGCGTGTTTTGAAATCAAAAAATAAGAAATTATATAATAAAATATTGGCATTTGAAGATAGTGACAACTTAAGTATTAAGGATTCTGACGAAGGCCACACAGCAATTGTTAATAATAAACAAGGTATAGAAATACACTTAGAAGATTCTCGTTCTGGTGATTATACTATTAGAGTTAAGTTTGAAAATAAAGAACGATATTTGCACAGTAAATATTATCCTATGAAAGAAGCTAAAAAGCAGATCGAGAATTTAAAGGTAAAAAAACAGCAGCAAATTTTTGCTTTGGGTTTTGGTCTTGGGTATCATTTAAAAGAACTTGCAAAAAGAAATAAATATGATAAAGTTTTTATCATTGAACCATATATGTCTCTTTTCTATACAGCATTAAAGTATGTTGATTTAAGTGATTTGCTAAAAAGCAAAAATATAATTTATTTAATTGGTGAAGATATTTCCTCTCTATTTGATGTTATTCGATCATATTATTCTTTAAGTTTAGAAAAAGATATAGAATTTTTAGAACAGAAAGCTGAAGTTAATTTATTTAATGATGAATATAAAGAAATATATAATAAAATAAAAGAGGGAATAAATTTCAAAAAGACAAACTTGGCTACTAATATTCATAGTGCAAAAAAATGGAAAAGAAATATGATTTATAATATTCCCTATATAATAAAAAATCCAAAAGTTGATGATTTTTTTAATTCTTTTAAAGATATACCGGCTATTTGTGTTGCTGCAGGACCCTCTTTAGATAAGAATATTGATCAATTAAAAAGAGTGAAAAATAATGCCCTGGTCATGTGTGTAGGAACTTCTTTAAAGCCATTATTGGAAAGAGGAATAGAACCAGATATTGTGGTTTCGGTAGATGGTAATTTAGCTAATTATAAACATTTTGAAGATATTAAAAATATTCCAGACTCATATCTCTTTGCTGAGTTGGCAAATCATTATAAAATACAAGAAAAATGGAATGATAAACAAGTTTTCTTGACAATGAAAAGAAATTTTAGTGGTTGGGTAGAAGAGATAAAAGGTGAATATACTTCTATTAATACTGGAGGGACTGTAGCTCATACAATGGTTGATCTTTCCTATAAATTTGGAGCAGATCCCATTGTGTTATTAGGTCAAGACTTATCTTTTTCCGAAAACAGAACTCATGCAAGAGGTACTACTTATGAAGATAATAAAAGAAGTGAAGAAAATTTAATTGAGATTGACGGTATTAATGGAGAAAAAGTATTAACTAATAAAGTTTACTTATCAATGTTAAGTTATTTTAATAACTATTTTGCTAAAAGACCAGACCGGACCTATATTGATGCTACTGAAGGTGGAGCTAAGATTGATCATACTTTAGTGATGAAATTTAGTGAAGTTATTGATAAATATTTGAGTGATAGTAAGAATAATATTAATGTACGAAAAGTTTTGGATCAATATTATAAAAAAAAT
>NZ_QBLR01000196.1:0-6273 GCF_003070835.1 Halanaerobium sp.
TTATTCTTTTTCTTTAATTAATGAATCGAGAAATTTTAATTGAAGCTTTTTTTGCATAATTATCATCCCTTCTTAAAAATAAAAGGGTGTACTATTAAAAATTAGCTTTTAATAATCCACCCCTATTAGTGTGCCTATTATTTAATTTTAATTAAGATAAAACTAAGTTGACTACCAAAATATCAGCTTAACTTAGTCTCAAATGACTAAATCTAAAAAATTTAGTATGTGTCAACAAGTGATTTTATCATTAATTTTTCTTCTACTTCTTCTACTGTCATTTCTTTTTCCGGCTTAATCTCAATTATTATCTCTCTCCCAGGGTAAATATGGAAGAAATTATCACTTAATTGAGCATCAATCTCACTAAGCTCAAGCCAGGTCCAGAGAGCAGTATTTTGAGCATTAAGATTTAATTTAAATTTATTTTCTTCTAAAGCTTCAATATTAGTTTCAAATCCAGGCTCTTTAAGCTGCATATGTTTTGGTTTAGCAAAAGAAACAAAATTATCTGCGACAATTTCTCCTTCTACTTTTAATTCCACCCAAAGCATTAAATCTCTGTTTCCAAATTCAGAAACTTCTTCTTTAAAGTTAAGTTTGAGCACTTTTTGATTGCTCTGCCCTTCAATTTCCACTGCAAAATTATTAGACTTAATTAATTTACCAGCTACATCGCGAAGCTGCCAGTTTAACTCGCCCTGCTGCTTCTCCATTAAATCACTGGTAATATGAATTTCTACTGTTGAATCTTCTGGATTTTCAATTCCAGAAACTAGTAGAGGTGCATAGAATTTTTTAGCCATATAGTGTAAGGCCTTCCAGCGGCCGTGATAATCTAGGGAAGACCAGCTCGCTACCGGCCAGTTATCATTTAACTGCCAGTAAAGTGTTCCCATTCCTCTTGGCATATTACGACGCCAGTTTTCGACAGCATATTTAATACCGAGGCCCTGCAGAATTTGACTGGTCCAGATAGTATTTTCAAAACCAACAGGTAAACGGAACCACTGGAGCATGTAATGCATAATTACTGAATTACCAATTCCACTCCGTTGATGGTGTTCCATTACATATGAAGTTATGTTGCGGTCTTCTTTTTCAGTATATCCATAACTAGTTTTAGGTTCAGGAAATGATTGAAAACCAAATTCACTATTAAAGCGATGTTCACAACTACGATACCATTCAAATGGTTTTAAACCATGCCAGACATCCCAGAGATGAGCATCTCCTGAGTCAGGGTTATTATAATCATTACGATCACCCTGAGGAGTGTGAGGACTACCTGGCCAGTAATCAGTCTGTGGATTATGATCTGCTACAATTTCGGGCAGTAGTTCATCAAAAAGCTTTTTATAATCATCCCAGGGCATTGTTATTTTTTCACTGTCCCACTCTTCAGCTGCAATTCCCTGTTCAATCTCATTATTACCACACCATAGTGCCAGAGAAGCATGATGGCGTATTCTTTTTACATTATCTTCTGCTTCAACTTTAACATTTTCCATAAAATCATCATCAAAACTCGGATAGGTTCCACAGGCAAATACGAAATCCTGCCAGACAGTCAATCCAAGTTGATCACAGATTTCATAAAAGTCATCAGTCTCATATAGTCCACCACCCCAGACTCTGAGCATATTCATGTTAGCAGCGGCTGCAGATTCTAAAAGCTCTCTATAATCTTCTCTTTTAACTCGAGAGACAAAAGCATCAGCTGGAATCCAGTTAGCTCCTTTGGCAAAAAAGTCCTCTCCATTTGCCCTGAATTTAAAAGATTCTCCCCATTCATCTGCTTCAGTAATTAATTCAAGAGTTCTTAAACCTATTTTTTTCTGATTCTTGTCTAAATACTGGCCATTACTATCATAAATGGTAATCTCTAAGTTATAGAGAGGCTGCTCTCCCATTCCATTAGGCCACCAGATTTCTGGATTTTCTACTTCAAAGTCAATTTTTGCTTTTTCACCTTCAATTTCAAATTTATTGTGGTATTCCTTTTTTCCTGCCAGTGAAAAGTCTATTTCTACAGTAAGATTTTCAGCAGCAATTTTTTCACATTCGAGATCAATACTTAAATCAACATCACCATTTTCTAAATGATTTTGCTCTATCTGAACTGCTTCTATACGTGCTTTATCAAGTGCGATTAGTTCAATATCTTTCCAGATTCCCATTGTAACAAGCATCGGACCCCAATCCCAACCAAAATTACTTGGCTGTTTTCGCAGCCAGCCACCTCCATGCAGACGGTGGTCACCAACACTCCAAGCTGGAATATGGAATTCCTCATCTTTTTGCTTTAGATATGGCAGAGGAGAATTAAAATGAATTTTTATTTCGTTTTCTCCTTCTTTCAGATATTCTTTGACATCAAACTCCCACTCCCGATACATATTATTAGTAGAAGCTATTTTTTGCTCATTTAAATAAATTTCAGCCAGAGTGTCCAAACCTTTTGCACTTAAAAGAATTTTTTTAGCTGCTAAAAAGTCAGCATCAAGATTAAAAGTACGACTGTAATCCCAATCACTCTCACCAATCCACATAACTTTCTCTTCATTATCTCTATAAAATGGATCATCAATTAGACCAGCATTTATTAAATCAGTATGAACACAACCAGGAACTTCTGCTGTGATAACATCATTCTCTCCACTCTGATTTAACTGCCACTTACCATTTAGACTAAGATTATTCATCTGATCACCTCTATATTTTATTAGTTATTCTACCTGAAAATCATTGATATTATTAATTAATTCTTCAGACATAGTTTTAAGCTCAACAGCTGTATCTAAAATCTCATCTGTTGAAGCAGACTGTTCTTCTGTTGAAGCCGAAATCTGTTCTGAACTGGAAGCAAAATCACGGGTTACTTTTGCAATATCATTAATAGCATTTTCAACATTTTCGCTTTCTTCTCGCATTGATGCAATTCTCTTAACTACATTATTAATTGAATTCCCTAAATCATTTGATACATTTCTAATTTCTTTAAAGATGTCATTTGTCTCTTCAATACTGCCCACACTGGCATCTACAAGTTCCTCATTTTCATCCATAGAATTAACTGCCTGATTAACTCCAGACTGAATTTTTTCTATTAGCTTAGATATTTGTTCTGTTGCATCTGCTGATTCTTCTGCAAGAGAACGAATCTCGTCTGCTACTACAGAAAAACCTCGCCCTGCTTCTCCAGCTCTTGCAGCTTCTATTGCCGCATTAAGAGCTAATAAATTAGTCTGATTAGAAATATCATTAATTAAAACTACAATATCTCCAATTTCTTCTGACATTGTCCCTAAATTTTGAATTAGCTTTGCGACTTCCGATGTCTCCTGACTCAGATCATTAATATTTTTAATAGAACTATCAACAGTCTGATTCCCTTTTTCGATACTGCTTAAAACTTCTTGAGCACCTTTTGAAATTTCTTCCGCATTACTATCAACTTCTTTAATCTCATTATTTAAACGCTGAACATTATTATTACTTTCTTCTATCTGAGCAAGCTGTTCTTCTGAACCAGCTGATAAATTTTCTACTGCCAGACCAACTTCTTCTGCTCCTTTACTAACCTCACGACTATTATTATCCATTTTTTCTGCTGACTGATTTAAATTTCTTGCTTGTTGATCAATATCAATTACCAGACCTTTAAGTTCATCCAGCATCTCATTAAAAATACCAGCCATAATTCCAATTTCATCTTTTCTTTTTAAATTCTTGCCTTCCATCTTGACCTGATCTCTTAAATCACCATTTTTCATATTCCTAAATGCTTCCATAAAGGCTGAAAGTGGTTTAAGCTGCCAGCTAATAAATAAGACTGTAATAATTAAAGCTAAAAACAATGAAATTATTGATACTGTTAAAATATTCTGGCCTAAACTATTTACAGGTGCCAGCATTTCAGAATTTGGTATTTCTACTGCCAGAGCTAAGTTTTCAGTAATTTGTTCTTTTAGTAAATAATTATTATCTATCTCAGTAGTTATTATATTTTCTCCCTCTACCTGATTATCTATAAACCACTGATTATCAATTGTCTGGGCAAATAAATCTCTATTTTGAGCTCTAATTATTTGTCCATTCGCGTTAATAAGCCTATAATTATCTGCATTATCAACAGCAAGACTCTGGAGCTCAGAGTAAACAATTTCTGGGTTTAGGGCAAGAACAATATAAGCAGTTATAGTCTCCCCATCATCTCCATATAGTGGAGAATTATATAATAAGTAGTTGTTTTCTCCCTCACTATGGATAGTACCAAAATTAATATCTTTATATAAATCTTGACTCAGATGTTCTCTTAAGTAATTCTCATTATCTTCTACAGCCTGAGCTGAATAAGCACGAGAATCGGCAATAACAGTTCCATCTGCCATAGCAAGATATGCATATTCAATACTTTCTATGTTTTTGGAAACTGAACCCAGGGCTGAAGCAGTAGAATATTCCATACTTAAAAAGGAATCAATATTTGCTAAAAATTCTTCTCTCTGTTCAGCAGTTACTTCTCCTCCGGGATAAAGTCCTTCCATTAGAGTATAATAACCATTAAAACTACTATCAGAGCTAATTGAGTCTATTTGCCGATTAAGTGTTTTTAACATTGCATCAACATTGCTTTGATAAGAAGCAGCAATTAAATTAATATTTTCATCAATCTGTTCTCTCACAATCTCAGATGCTGAATTAAAAGTTATGTAACTGATCGTTCCTAAAACTAATAATAAAATTAAAACTATAATGGCAGAAATCTTCCATTTGAGTGAGTGAAAAAATCCGAGTTTTCCTTTTTGGGAAGCCATTTTATTTCCTCCTGCTTAATTTTTTGGATCAAATTAATAAAATTAAAAATTTTTAAAATGAGTATAACTAAATTAACATTAATTGTCTTGAAAGTCAATAAAGCTTAAAGTGGTTAAGGGATATTAAGCTGGTATAGGGGAACCTGCTCTATAATTAAACCACTCTAAGCTTTTATTGCCTTAGAACAAATATTTATTTATCTAAACCGTTTTTAGCAATAACTTCCTGCAGTAGCTTAGCACTATCTTTTAAAATTCTTGTCTGCTCATTTTCATAATCAATGAATATAATTCCAAAGCGTTTATCATAACCATATGCCCATTCGAAATTATCCATTAATGACCAGATGTAATAACCAGCAAGATTAACTCCAGCTTCAATCGCCTGCTTGGCTGCTTTAAAATGTTCTTCCAAATATTCAACTCGTTTCTTATCATGAACCTGCCCATCTTCTGCTATTTGATCATCATAGGCAGCTCCATTTTCGGTAATAAAGATTGGAGCTTTAGTATATTCTTTGTTTAATCTTAATAATAAATCAGTTAAGCCCTCTGGATATACCTCCCAATCCATTTCGGTGTATTCTACACCATCTGGTTTTACTGTTTTAAAATTAAGTTTTTCAGACTCATCATATTCAACCACTGCTCTTGAATAATAGTTGATACCTAAAAAATCAATATCTCTGCTTATTATTTCTAAGTCTCCCTTTTCCATTTCAAAAGGATTATCATATTCATTCTGATATAAAGACATTAATTTTTCCGGATACTTAGCTTTAAAAACTGGATCTAAAAACCAGCGATTATTAAAAGCATCACAATAATCTTTAGCCAACTGATCTTCTTTGCTATTAGTTTTTGGATAAACATGGTTTAGGTTTAGAGTAATACCAACTTGACCATCGATACCACTTTCTCTAAAGCTCTTAACTGCCATTCCATGTGAAAGTAATAGATTATGTGCCACCTGTAATGCTTTTTGAGGATCGGTAAAACCAGGAGCATGCTCTCCCCATAGATTACCAACCATCGAAACTACCATTGGCTCATTATGTGTTATCCAGCGGGGAATAAGATCACCAAACTCTTTATACATAATCCGAGCATACTCATTAAAATATTTAGCAGTATCTCGATTTTCCCAGCCACCTTTATCCTGAAGTTTCTGGGGTAAATCCCAGTGATAAAGTGTTGCAGCAGGTTTGATTCCTGCTTGCAAAAGCTCATCAACCAGGGATTTGTAAAAATCAATCCCCCTTTGATTTATCTTTCCTTTACCAGCAGGTAAGATCCTCGGCCAAGCAATGGAAAAACGATAGGTATCTAAACCAATTTCTTTCATTAGTTCTACATCTTCTTTGAATCTATGGTAATGATCACAGGCAAGATCGCCTGTATCATTATTTGAGATATTTCCCTTTTGATGAGTAAATCTATCCCAGATAGATTC
>NZ_QBLR01000197.1:0-6257 GCF_003070835.1 Halanaerobium sp.
GAAAGTATCTTTTCCATTAAGTTCAGTTGTCATATAGACTTCATCTTTATCAACAGCAAAGTTTACTATTGAACGCTGCTTAAATCTAAATAATTTTTCGTTCGGTGATCTATCATTTTTATATTGATAAATAGCATTCTTATAATCCTGACCTGTATCCTGATTTTTTAGCTCCATTGTAATGATGGGTAAACCATTTAGGAAAAGCACAACATCAATTCTTTTCTCATCCTGGTAATTTAGTTCATCGATCACGGAGAAGATGTTCTGATTGTATAATTTATTCAACTTTTCATTAAAATCTGTCGGGGGTTTAAAGTAAGCTAAGTCTAATTTTTTACCATAATCTTTAATGCCATGCTTAATTACATCAATCATACTTCTTCTGGCCAATTCTTCATTTAATCTTTTAACAATTTTCTGCTTATACTCAGGTCCATAAATATTTTTTAATTCTTTCATAGTCTTTTTTTGAGTTGTTTCCAGGAATTCAAATAACATTTCTGTATCTAAAGCATGGTACTTATCATAGTTTAAATTACTGCTCTCAACATAATCATTCTCCTTAATCAGATATTCTTTAATCAACTGCTGAAAGGCGTTCTCTTTCAGTTTCGCTGGAGTTATTGTGCTCAGCAAGTTCTTCTCCCCCTTCTAATTCGTAATCTCTCAAATCTATCTTACCTGTAACAGCCTCAAAGATAAGAGACTTTTTATATTTTTTATATTTTTCTATTGATTTTTTTGTTTTTTGGATTAGGTTATCTATTTGTTGGGTCTTTTGTTTAAGATAACTTACTATCTTTTGTTGTATATCTAAATTCATCTTTGGTAAATGTAAATTATCAAATTGTTCTTGAGAAATCATAGGAACTGCAGTAGATGACACGATCAGTTTGAAAAACTCAGAAACTGAAAAAGAATTTAGATAATAATAAAAATATTTTGGCTCTATTTCTATATTATTTATTAGAATCAAACTGGGATTTATTGTCGCTTCACCTATTTCTTTATCAATCATTGCTACTTTACCAATACTTCCTCTTTGAACAACAAGTAAATCATTATATTTCACCATTATTTCAGGAGATTCATAATATTTTTCCCAACTAATGTATGTGGGATCAGATAAATCTATTTTATTGTTATCATCTATGTGCTTACCTCCTAGTGTTAACGCACCATTTCCTTTATCCACTAAATCATCTTTTGTATATCCTCTATAGCCTATACGCCCATGAATATCAGCTATATATTTTACTTTACTAATATCCCAATACTCAGGTATTTCACCTATCCATTCAACTCCACTATCTTTCATCTCAATTTCATCAACTAATTCTCCATCTTCATTGATGTATTTATCTCCTAATTTGCCTTTAGTTACAGCCTCAGTTATAACTGATTTTTTATATTTTTCTAGATAGTTTATAAGCTTTTCTTTTTTGTTTATTATCTCATCTATTTCAGCAGTTTTTTGGTCGAGGAATGAAGCTATTTTTTGTTGTTCTTTCTTAGAAGGTTTTGGTAATTTAATATTTTTCAAGTCTTTAGTAGAAATTGAATCATAAGTAGAACCAGTAGAAATCTTATCAAAATAAATTTTTGATATTTTTAATAATTCATAAAGAAACAAAAGATTGTTTTTTGGTTTTATAGCACATAACCCCCGCCCAATACAATATTTTTTGTCAGCAATATTTAAATCTCCTACTGGAGCTCTTACTGAAATTAGTATTTCATTTTTGTTTGCAATTTTCTTTGGTTCAGTAGTATAATGTTTTTCCTTAGGATTTAAATCTCCAAATTCAGCATTACCTTGTAAAAAAGGAACCCCTTTTTTTATAATATTTACTGTGGCCGAATTAACAGACTGGCCCATATTTACTGTTGTAATATATTTAAGTTTAGTAATATCCCAATCTTTCGGTATCTCGCCTAACCATTCAATCCCACTATCCTTATATTCATCATATCTCTTATATTCTCTCACCATAACCACTACCCTAAAACTTTCTGCATAATCTCATTAATTTCAGCTTCCAGTTTTTCTATATCTTCTTTAATCTCATGAGAAGGTTCTAGCTCTTCAAACTCATAAAAATATCTGGTGAATGGTATCTCATAGCCAACTCTAGTATAGGAGTAATCAACCCATGCTTCTGGTACATGTGGTTTAACCTCATTTTCAAAATAAGCTGTGATGTTATCTTTTTCTTTTTCAACAAAATCAGAATAATCCTGTTTATATCCTTCCACCTTATGGCTGAAAGGAATTCTCTCATAATCACGAAGATCGGTATCTGATTCTATCTTACCTCGTTTTTTACAGTAGGCAGCAGTTTCATCTCTTTTGGCAAGTCCATTTCTGACAGCTTTCATTAAGGAACGCTTTAAGTCTAGCTCACCTAAAATATCTTTTAGAACTTCTTTAAATTCTTTTCTGTTTTTCCAGACTTTATCCTGGTCAATATTTTCTCTCAATCTATTTAAAATTTTCTCCTGCAGTTTCTTTCCTTCTTCAAGCTTTTCTAGTTTCTTTTTATCCTTAGACTTAAACTCAGGAGCTTCAGATAATTTCTTCAGCTTCTTATATTTCTCTTCATCAAATAACTTTGAGAAAGTATTTTCAGCATAAATATTTTCAATTCTATCTTCAGTAATTTTAAAGTTTAATTTAAGTGGTCTTTCAATTCTAACTTTAAGGTAACCAAATTCCTCTTTATCAAATATTTTGGAGTATTCATTTTCCTGGAAGGCACCATAGATTTCAGTTATTCTATTTATCTGCTGCTTGGAAATTTTATTTCTTTTGGCACCCAGTGATTTTCTCATCTTTTTATAGAAACTTGTTGCATCAACCAGCTGAATCTTATCTTTTCTGATAGGACCTTTTTCTAAATCATCATTTTTTCTATTAGATAAGACCCATATATAAGTAGCAATCCCAGTGTTGTAAAATAGTTCTTCTGGCAGTGCAATAATACCTTCCAATAAATCATTCTCTATTATCCAGCGTCTGATTTCACTTTCACCACTATTAGCATCACCAGTAAATAGAGGAGAACCATTAAAGATAATAGCCATTCTACTTCCTTTTTTATCAGTTTTCATTTTAGAAAGCATGTGCTGCAGGAAGAGGAGAGATCCATCAGAAGTTCTGGGGGTACCTGCTCCAAATCTACCATCAAAGCCCTGATTTTTATGCTCTTTTTTTACTTCCTTGCTGTCTTTTCTCCAGCTGACACCGAAGGGAGGATTCATCAAACCATATCTAACACGTAAACCTTTATGTAAATCATTAGTTAAAGAGTTTCCTAAAGCAATGTTATCAGCATTTTCTCCTTCACCTTTAATTAACATATCGGCCTTACAGATAGCATAGGACTGATCATTAATCTCCTGACCATATAAGGCTACCTCAGCCTTAGGATTCATCTCGTGAATGTAGTTCTCAGCTACTGAAAGCATTCCACCAGTTCCGCAGGCAAAGTCTCCTATAGTAGAAATATTACCTGGATTAGTCAGCTCATCTTCTTCACCATTAAAAATAATATTGACCATTAACTCAATTACCTCTCTAGGTGTATAGTGGTCACCAGCTTCAGCATTTTCAGAAAATCTTCTAATTAATTCTTCAAATATGTAACCCATTTCCTGATTGGATACTTTCTCAGGGTGTAGATCCAATTTATTAAACTCTTTAACCACCAAAAAGAGAAGATTATTTGAGTTAAGTTTAGTTATTTCTTTATCAAAATCAAAGTTCTCCATAATCTCTCTGATATTGGCACTGAAACCTCTGATATATGCTCTTAAATTCTCTGCTATATTATCTGGATCATCAAGCAGTTTATCAAAGTCATATTTGCTTTTATTATGGAATTTAAAACCTGCTGCTGCATTCAACAGTTCAGGTATATCTACTTCCTTAGCTTTCTCTAATACTTTGTCTTTAGTTGGCACTAGAATGCAGTCAAAACGCCTTAAAACTGAAAGAGGTAGTATTATGTCTCCATATTTTTCTGGCTTATATGGTCCTCTTAAAAGATTTGCTATGTTCCAAATAAAATTTACTTTTTCTCCAAAGTTGTTCATTGTATGTAACTCCTCCTGGGAAAATTAAATCCACTTTCTTTATATGATTTTGCTGTATAGAACTCACCAACTTTATAATTATCCATAACCATTCACAACTCCTTTTAAATATACTTACTAAATACCTTTTTGAACAATAATACTTTTTCTATCATCCAATCAAAAGCTTCAGACCAATCATCGTTGTTGGAAATAGAATAAGAATTTGTTAATCTAACTCTGCTAGCTTTCTTTTCTGGCAACTCCTGCCAGTCTAATGAAGAACCAACTTCTGTCTCAATCTCTTCTTTATTCTTATAAAAATTATCAAATGCTTCTGAAGAATCTGGTATGTAAATATCTGTAGAAATATTTCCTTTTTGGGTATTAACAGATAATGATATATGAGCTTCAGATGTTCCAAAGCTAATATCATACCAGTGTTGAGCTCTTGGCTTTCTAAAATTGATATTATAACCCTGCTCCTGTGCATAATCTTTTAACTTTGTCCAAAACTCAAGCTGCATTTTTTTCGTATCTGTCAATTTAGTCTTTTCTACACTACTTTTTACATCTTTAGACCAATAATTTGGTTTTTCTATAACATTAATTTTCGGTGCATAATTAGAATCATCTATCTGCCATAGTTCGATCTGAACCAGAAAGAAACTTAATTCAGTATTAGTCTTTTCATTCAACCACTCAACAGCTTGTTGATGCTCTTCCTGAGTCTCTTTAACAACCCAGATTACTATTCCGGCATCAATACCAGCTGCATAGGTTATCAATTTACCCAGATGGTCATGATCAGTTTTTTCTAATTGATTTTCTATTATTATATTGTTACCTGTATTGGATTCTTCTGCTAAAATATCTACATTAAATCTACCAACACTGGCTTCTTTTTCAATTATTACAATCTCTACACCAATTTCATCACTTAAAAGTTCTATATTTTCATCTTCTGCAAGCCATTTAGTGAAATCATAGGCTTCATGCTGCCAGGCTTCTCTTAGATCAACTTGTTTTAATCTAGATAAATTAATAGACATAGTTTTACCTCCTGAAGTTCTTTTAATAATTATTAAGTATTTATATCAAATTAATTTTTTACATCTAAATATATACTTCTTGAAATATATAGTTTTTCCTTTATTCACAAGTCAACAAATTCTGCCATTTTTTAACTTAGCTATCCATTTTTTATGATATAATATTGATAACTTGATCATGCTTAATGACAATGATCAACACTTTAAACACTAAAAAAATAAGGTCCCTGCTTTTACACAGAGACCAGAGACGACTTAATAACTTCTTAATTCTTCCTTTAAAATTCTAATAGAATTATTCACCCTGACTGTTGCAATCTTCTGTTTTAACTTTTTCTTTAAACAGTTCAACCAAATCCTCACATCTCACAGCAGCCACCCCTTATTTTGATTTTTATTTTTGGGAGCTGCCTCGAGCAGATCATCTCTAACTGCGGCAGATAATCATCGTATAATAATACTTTCGATTCAACAAATTACTGCCGACAAATAAAACCGGCTGAGGTTTTAATCCCAGCCGGTTAGTTTGCTTTCTTCTATTTAATGCTTCAAAAAATCTATTAATTCTTCCTTCGAATTTGTAGTTACTATTTTTTCACTTAAATCTTCAATTTTACTTAATTCTCCATCATTGATTAAATTTATAATTTCATTATCTAATTTGCCAAATTTAGCTTTAATTTGTCTCATCAGAATTAAGCTTGCTTCTTCCTGTTTCCCCTCAATCTTTCCTTCTTCTTTTCCTTTTTTCTTACCCTGCTCTTCTGCATATTTCAATATTTTGACCATTTTGTAATCCCTCCATATCTCTGATATTTCAGCCTCAGTTAAAAATTTGTCACTTAAAACAAAAGTCAAAGCTACGATATTATCTTTTAAATTTTGATCTATTTCCAGTTTTCCTTCCAGCTCAATAGTATCTTTAACCAGCTCAGCTATCTTCTGGTCACTCTTCATTAAAGGAAGGAATATTAAGTCAAGATAATTTATTTCTTCCCTCTTCTCTATTTTTTCTTTTAATTCTCTCAGCTTTTCTTTACCATCTTTATCAGACATATTAACAACAGTTGTGTTATAGCCCAGACTGCCGCAGTTAAAACCAGCTTTTGCTGCCGGATATCCTTTAAT
>NZ_QBLR01000198.1:0-6234 GCF_003070835.1 Halanaerobium sp.
AGTTAGCGGACCTTCAGCATTATATTCTTTTAAAACCATTACAGTTGCAGCTGGTGCAGTAGCAGAAGCAATTGCTCCAAATAAAAGTGCCATATAAAGCGGCCGACCAATCATATAGACTGCTGCCGCAACAACTATAAAAGCTGAAACAGATTCCATAATTGCAATTGAAAATATACTTTTTCCCAGCCGCTTTATTGTTTTTATTGAAAGTTCACTACCAATTGTGAAAGCAATGAAGGCCAGAGCAATATTTGTAACATAATCTAAATTAGCCAGAACAAAAGTATACATTTTAGACATTTCTGAATTTATTATGGGAAAAACAGAAATGATGTCCGGACTCAATAAGATACCTAAAAATACATAACCAACCACGATTGGAATTCTATATTTTTTGGCTAGTAAAACTACTAAAAATGCAAATAATAAAAATGAAGCAATTAAATAAAGTTCTTTATTAGCAATATTATTTAACACCAGCCATTCTTCAACATCATGTGCAGAAAAATTAATTAATTCATTCATAAAATACACCTCATTTTATCCAATACTCTAATATAATTATTGAGTTATCAATAACCTTAGCAAACAAAGCTATATTGCAGACACAACTGTCCAGACATAACTACTTAGAATGATTTTCTGCTTCATCTAATAAATAGTGTAGAAGGTTTGATCTTTCAATAAATCCGCGCAAAAAGCCTTCATCATTAACTACAAAGAGGAGTGATTCTTTGTTGTTTAACATAATATCAGCAATTTTTTTCATATCGCTTTTTTCTTTAACAGCGTCACGGTTGCGGGCCATATATTTACCCACATTTTCATCCTTAACATATTTTAAGTTTTCGACTGCTTCATTAACTTCATAAAACAAGCGGCTGCTGTCCAAAAAGCCAAAACTTTCGGGGATTATGTTCTTAAGAATATTATTACTATAAATGGTTCCCACAAACTGATTTTGATGATCAACCACTGGTAATACAGATTGTTCTGATCTATACATTAATATTATTGCTTTGCGAATATTATCCTCTGGCGTAACTGAATTCATTGTTCTGATCATATAATCTCTAACTAGACTCAACTTTTACACCTCCAACTTATTAACTTCTAATCTTTCTATACAGCAGTTGTAATCTTTTCTATCATTTAAATAGACTTCTCTATTTTCTGCTATCCATAAGGCGGCAGCTCCCCCTCTTAGATTTGCTTCAATAAAATCAAATTTATCTGTTTTAAAAGCATAATCTAAATAGGCGGTATTGTAAGCATCACTTGCTCCTAACCAGTTAATAATGCAGTATCCTTTTGGTGAAAGCTGATAAACATCACCATTTTTATCAAATAGTATGCGATCACAGTGAAATGGAATCATAACTCTTTTAGCACCCATTTCCTGCATTTTTTTACCCACGTCAATGTAATCTTCTTTGTCATTCATCTCTATATCTAAAATTGTTTTATGATGCTTAAAATATGGTGTTACAACATCAGGCTCTGCCTCTAAAGCTAATTTCAGGGCTTCACCACTGGCCTGCAGAAAAACATGTTTATTCTTCTTTTTAGCAATTTTAATTAGACGCTGATAAATATCAAAATTTACTCCTTCAGGAACTGAACCAGAAATTAAAATACAATTACTTTCCGCAATTGATCTTTTAAATCTAATTATCAGCTCTTCTACTTCTGCCTTTTCAACTTTAAATGTATAATCATTGTATTGAGTATAGGTTGGTGGGTTTTTACCAATAATTTTAACGTTATTTCTTATCTCACTTTCAGTATGAATATAATTACTTATAATATCATGTTGTTGAACCATTTTCTCGAAAAATAAACCCTGCTTACCACCAACAAAACCGATATTCTGTACATCGCTATATCCGAGTTGTTTAAAATTAATTGCACTGATCAAGCCTTTACCACCCGGATAAACTTTTAGATCTTCGTCATTGTAAATAAACTGGTTTTTCATAACCTCATTTTTTTCAACAAAGTACTCGCGGTCAATTGCCGGGTTTAACGTTACCGTTGTAATCATTTTCTTCACCACCTTGTTTTATTTAGAAACTAAAATCAATTTCAAAACAGAAAACCGCTGAAATATCAGCGGCAGGTTTTATTTACTCAGATACTTTATTTATTGAAGCCCCAACTCCCCGGAGCCTCTCTTCTATATTTTCATACCCTCGCTCAACATGATAGATATCTTTAACTTCTGTTTGACCTTCAGCAGCCAGTCCGGCCAGAATAAGTGCAGCTCCTGCCCTCAAATCTGTAGCTCTTACTTCAGCACCGGTTAGGCGACCAGGTTTTATGAGAGCACTGTGTCCATCGATTTTAATATCTGCTCCCATTCTTTGCAATTCATCTACATGCATAAAACGATTTTCCCACACTGTTTCAATAATTAAACTTGTTTCATCAGCTTGAGTTAATAAAGCCATCATCTGAGACTGCATATCAGTAGGGAAACCAGGATAAGGCAGAGTTTTAACATCAACAGCTTTTAACTTGCCATCTGCTTTAACTTTAACTCCGGCAATATCTTCTTCAACAGTAATTCCCATCTCATGCATTTTTGCAATCAGTGGTTTAACATGTTCAGTTAAAACATTGCGAACATAAACATCTCCACCCGTGATAGCAGATGCAATCATGTATGTACCTGCTTCAATTCGATCAGGTATAATTCGATGCTCAACTCCATGCATCTCATCTACACCTTCAATTTTTATGATGTCTGTACCTACACCTTTAATATTAGCTCCCATTACAGTTAGGAAGTTAGCTAAATCTACAATCTCTGGTTCACGAGCTGCATTTTCGATTATTGTTTTACCGTCAGCACGGCTGGCAGCAATCATAATATTAATGGTTGCACCAACACTTGGATAATCCAGGTAGATTTCTGCTCCAGTTAAATTATCAGCTTTAACATCTACCACTCCATGGTCAAGATTGACCTCTGCCCCTAAAGCTCTAAATCCTTTGAGGTGAAGATCAATCGGGCGGTTACCGATATTACAACCACCAGGTAGAGTTGTCCTTGCATGTCCTGATTTAGCGAGCATCACTCCTAAAATATAATATGAAGCTCTTAATTTCCTGGCAAGTTCATGATCAGCCTCTGTTTTAGAAACTAATCTTGGATCAATTTCAATCCGGTTTTTATCTCTTATTACTTTTGCACCCATATCTTCAATTATACTACATAAATTTGTAACATCTCTAAGTCTTGGGATATCTTCTAACACTACCTCAGAATCAGCAAGTAATGATGCAGCTATGATTGGTAATGCTGCATTTTTAGATCCCCCAACTTTAATTTCTCCTTTAAGTGGATTCAAACCTTGAATTATATACTTGTCCACCTCTAAAAGCCCCTTTCTAAAATTACACCTTTAAAGACCACATTAATCAAAAATTATCCTCTTAACAATTATTTTTTTCTGCAGCCTATACAGTCTGTACCAGTTATTTTATCTAAAATGCCGGCCTTTTTGTAATTGATTTTTTCTTCCGGCGCTTTTTCCATTAATTCATCCCAACAATCACTGCAGAGCAAAGAGCCTGCATTCTCTATAATGTTATCAGATACGCCCTTCTTTTGCAACTTTTCTTCTCGCTCCGGAATTGCACCAAATTGCTGAGATACCGCATCTTTTCCAACTACTTCCAAAGATACATTTCCCCGGAATTCAGGAGAGTTTTTTCTATTAAATCTTACCCCCTCTTTGCGGGCCCATTCTATATAATCTGAGATATGCTTTTTATCAATATCTCCTCTAATAATTAATTTAGCTGCTTCTTTATTTTTTAAGGCCTCTTTAATCTCAGGGTATAATGCCTTTTCTTTAACCTGTTTATCTGTTAAATAGGCAATTATTCTTTCTTCAAATTCTCCTAAAAATTTATTTTTCTCATCTTTTTTGATTTCTTTAGAACCAAAAGCACCTTCACGGGCAGTTTTTTCGAGTTTGCTTTCTTCATTATTGTTTATCATAAATTATATCCTCCTGATATCATTTTAACATTTTCAGTTTGTTATGTACAGATTCTTTTAATCCTGGATTTTTGAGCGTACATGTTCAGGTGTGTTCGTATTTGTGCACGTATGTGCACGCACCGTGAACCTGTCAGTTTTTGTCTAAATTTGCATCAAAGTTAATTGATCAAATTTAACCCTGCTCCAGAAAATCTTAAAGTAAAATAGTAAAGTCTAATTACAAAAAGGGCCCCTTAAGGGACCCTTTTGATATTTATAATATTTTTTCGACATAATTAAACACAAATCGGGTGGTTCACGGTGCATGAACATAAACAAACATTTTTAGTTATAAACGATCATAACCGTGATCATGGTGTCCAGCAGCTTTGAGACGTGCTAATGCTCTTTCATAAGAAGCTTCAGCTCGGGCAAAATCAATATTTTCATGATCTTTTTCTAATTTCTTTTCTGCCCTTTCTTTCGCTGCTTCAGCACGATCAACATCTATCTGTTCAGGTAGTTCAGCTGTCCGAACAACCAAATTAACTCGATCGGGTTGAACTTCCATAAAACCCTCGCTGATAGCTATCTGGATCTCTTCACTACCATTAACAACTCTAACAACTCCGATTTTCATTGCAGTTACTAAAGGTGCGTGTCGGGGCCAGATACCAATCAAACCATCGATTGCCGGTGCCTCTAATTTATCTACTTCTTCACTGTAAACCAATTTTTGCGGTGTTACAACATCAAGCTGAATTTTTGGTGCAGCAGCCATTGGCTACTCACCTTCTTCCAGCTGTTTAGCTTTTTCCACTGCGTCTTCGATTGTACCTACCATATAAAATGCTTCCTCAGGTAGATCATCATAACGCCCTTCTAAGATTCCTTTGAAACCTCGAATTGTATCATCAAGTTCAACATACTTACCAGGAGTTCCTGTAAACTGCTCAGCAACAAAGAATGGCTGAGATAAGAAACGCTCAATTCTACGCGCTCTGTTTACAACAATCTTATCTTCTTCAGATAACTCGTCCATACCTAGAATTGCAATAATATCCTGTAAATCCTTATATTCCTGTAAAATTTCCTGTACCTCACGTGCAACATTATAATGTTCTTCTCCCAATATTCTTGGATCAAGAATATTTGAAGTTGAATCAAGTGGATCAACAGCAGGATAAATACCTTTTTCCACAATATCTCTGGAAAGTACTGTTGTAGCATCTAAGTGAGCAAATGTGGTTGCAGGAGCAGGGTCAGTCAGGTCATCTGCAGGTACATATACTGCCTGAACAGATGTGATTGAACCTTTCTTCGTTGAAGTAATTCTCTCCTGTAAAGTACCAACATCATAAGCAAGTGTTGGCTGATAACCTACAGCTGAAGGCATTCTACCTAAAAGAGCAGATACCTCAGAACCCGCCTGAATAAAACGGAAGATATTATCAATAAATAATAATACATCCTGACCGGCTTCATCACGGAAATATTCAGCCATTGTTAATCCTGTTAAACCTACACGCATCCGAGCTCCTGGTGGCTCATTCATCTGGCCAAAAACCATGGCAACCTTATCTAAAATATCAGCTTCTTGAAATTCCAGCCAGAGGTCATTCCCTTCTCTGGTTCTTTCTCCTACACCTGAGAATACTGAATAACCACCGTGCTCTGTCGCTATGTTATTAATTAATTCCTGGATAAGTACTGTTTTACCTACACCAGCACCACCAAATAATCCTACTTTACCACCACGTGTATATGGTGCTAAAAGATCAATTACTTTAATTCCAGTTTCAAAAAGTTCTGTTGTTGATTCCTGTTCTTCAAATGTAGGAGCGGGACGGTGAATAGGCATTCTTTCATCAGTTCCTACTTCACCTCGATTATCGATTGTCTCACCTAAAACATTAAAAACTCTACCCAATACAGCTTCACCAACAGGTGTGCTGATTGGAGCTCCCTGATCTACAGCTTCCATTCCTCTTACTAATCCATCTGTTGATGACATAGCAACGGAACGTACTCGGTCATCACCGAGCTGCTGCATTACTTCACAGGTTAAATTTATATCTTTTTCTTCATTCTCTATTTTAACCGCATATTTAACCTTTGGTAATTTACCATCCGGAAATTCAATATCAACTACCGGACCAATAACCTGAACTACTCTACCAATGTTCTGGTCACTCACACAAATTCCTCCTTTATAAAACTTTATTTAAGTGCCTCTGCTC
>NZ_QBLR01000199.1:0-6218 GCF_003070835.1 Halanaerobium sp.
AAGTAATGGTTATTTGTGAAAATCCCAAGCATAAACAGCGTCAGGGATAAAAAATACTGGAGGTGAAATCATGGCTAGAATTGAAGGTGTTGATCTTCCCAGAAATAAGAGGGTAGAGATTGGATTGACATATATTTATGGTATCGGTAGAACTACTTCTCAAAAAATTATTGAGAGCACAGGCATTGATCCTGATACAAGAATTAAAGATTTAACTGAAGCTGAAATTTCAAATTTAAGAAGTGAAATTGATGAGCACTATATAGTTGAAGGTGAATTAAGAAGAGAAAGAAGAGCTGATATTAAAAGATTAAAAGATATTGGTTGTTACCGTGGTCTTCGTCACCGCAGAGGTTTACCAGTGCGTGGACAGAGAACTAAAACAAATGCTCGTACACGTAAAGGTCCTAAGAAAACTGTTGGTGTAACTAGATCAAAACCAGCTAAGTAAGGAGGGAATTTAATTAATGGCTAAAAATAAGAAGAAAAAATCACGTAGAAGAAAAAAGGTTAAACGCAATATAGAAAAAGGTCAGGCTCATATTAAATCTACATTTAATAATACAATTATTTCAATTACTGATGAAGAAGGTAAGGTAATTGCCTGGTCAAGTGCTGGAAAAGTTGGTTATAAAGGTTCCAGAAAAAGTACTCCTTTTGCTGCTCAGCTGGCTGCAGAAAATGCTGCTGATGAAGCAAAAGAAATGGGTCTTAAGGAAGTAGAAATCTATGTTAAAGGTCCTGGATCTGGTAGAGAGTCTGCAATTAGAACTCTACAGTCTGCAGGTTTAAATATTACTTTAATTAAAGATATTACTCCTATCCCACATAATGGATGTAGACCCCCGAAAAGAAGACGTATATAATTATATAATAGAAAGTTGAGGTGTAAAAATGGCAAGATATACAGGTTCGGTTTGTAAATTATGCAGGCGTGAAGGTGAAAAATTATATTTAAAAGGCGCCCGCTGTTATAGTGATAAGTGTTCTTTTGATCGTAGACCTTATGTTCCAGGTGAACATGGTCAGGGACGTCAGAAAGTATCAGAATATGGTTCTCAGTTAAGAGAAAAGCAGAAAGTTAGAAGAATTTATGGAATTATGGAAAAGCAGTTCCGTAATTACTTCGAAAAGGCTGAAAACGAAAATGGAGTTACAGGTGAAAACTTCCTCCAGTTATTAGAAAGAAGACTGGATAATATTGTTTACAGAATGGGTTTTGCCAGCTCCCGCAGTGAAGCAAGACAGTTTGTATTACACGGTCATATTAAAGTGAATGGACGTAAGGTTGATATTCCTTCATATGAAATAGATGTAGATGATGTTATTAGTGTAAAAGATTCCAGCCGCAAGTCCAAGCGTTTTAAAGAGATTTTTGAATACAATGCTGACTTTGCTACACAGGAATGGCTTAATTCTGATCTTGAAAAAGCAGAAGGTACAGTTGTTGCATTACCAGAGAGGGAAGATATCGATTATCCGGTAGAAGAGCACCTGATTGTCGAGTATTATTCACGGTAAATGAATACCCTCAGTCATAAAATTGTTAATTTAAGGAGGGTAAGCTGATAATATGATAGAAATTGAAAAACCACGTGTGGAAAGACTGGAAAGTGATGAAAACTATGGTCGTTATGAAATTTCTCCTTTAGAAAGAGGATATGGAACTACTCTTGGTAATTCTCTGCGTCGTATTTTGCTTTCTTCTCTACCTGGAGCCGCACTTACTTCAGTTAAAGTAGAGGGAGTAAAGCATGAGTTTTCAGCTATTCCAGGAGTAGTTGAAGACATGACAGATCTTATTTTGAATCTGAAAGAAGTAGTTGTTAAGTATTCAGGTGATGAACAGACAACTATTCGTTTAGAGGCAGAAGGAGAAGGAGAGGTAACTGCTGGAGATTTTATTTCTTCAGGTGATGTACAGATTGTCAATAAAGATCACCATATTGCCACTCTCGCGGAGGATGGCAGACTTGTTTTAGAGGCTACTGTAGATAAGGGTAGAGGTTATCATACCGCTGAAGAAAACAAAGACTTATTTGATAATAATGTAATTGGTCTAATTCCAATAGATTCTTCTTACAGTCCTATTGATAGAGCCAATTTTAATATCGAAAATACCAGAGTTGGTCAGGTAACTGACTTTGATCGTCTGGTTCTGGAAGTAGATACAAATGGTAGTATTCATCCTGATGATGCTATCAGTCTTGCTGCTAAAATTATGGTTGAGCATCTTGAACTATTTATCAATTTAACTGATGAAATTGAAGAGGTAGAAATCATGGTAGAAGTAGAAGAAGAAGAAAAGGATAAAATCTTAGATACAACAATTGAAGAATTAGAGCTTTCAGTTCGTTCTTCTAATTGTCTGAAGCGGGCCGGGATCAATACAGTTGAAGAATTAGTTGACAAAACTGAAGATGATCTGATGAAGGTTCGTAATCTTGGTAAAAAATCCTTACAGGAAATTAAAGATAAATTAGATGAACTTGATTTGGATTTAAAAGAGAATGAAATTTAAGGAGGGATTTTAGGTGGCTAAGCGTAAATTACAGAAAAGATCTTCCCATCGTCAGGCTATGTTAAGCAACATGGCAACATCATTGTTTCGCGAGGGAAGAATCGAAACTACACTACCTAAGGCAAAAGAATTAAGATCTTATGCTGAGAAGCTTATTACTGCTGCGAAGACCAACAATCTTGCTTCAAGGCGTAAAGTGATGAGCAAAATCAAAGATAAAGAAGTAGTTACAAAATTATTTGATGAGATCGCACCTCAGTATTCAGAAAGACCTGGTGGTTATACAAGAATTTTAAAAATGTATCCCCGTCGTGGAGATGCAGCTAAGCAAGCGATTATTGAACTAGTAGAATAATACTGAATGTAGGTGTTAATATGAGCCTGATAGAAATAAATGGGGTAGATTTTCTTTATGAAAATGACGACAGTGATAGACCGGCCCTGCAGAATATTGATCTGCAGATTGAAGCCGGTGATTTTGCTGTTATTATTGGTTCAAATGGTTCAGGCAAATCTACCCTGGCAAAGTTATTAAATGTACTCTTAACTCCTTCCAAAGGAGAGATTTTTGTTGCAGGTTTAAATACTAATAATCGTGATAATACCTGGAAGGTTAGGCAGAAGGTTGGAATGGTTTTTCAAAACCCGGACAATCAACTTGTTGCTTCTATGGTTGAAGATGATGTAGCATTTGGACCTGAAAATTTAGGGATTCCAACCGAAGAGATTCGTCAGAGAGTGGATAAATCTCTTGAAATGGTAGGAATGGCTGGATTTCAAAAATTTGCCCCTCATAAATTATCTGGTGGGCAGAAACAGAGAGTCGCAATTGCCGGGGTTATTGCCATGGAACCTGACTGTATAGTTCTTGACGAACCGACTGCAATGCTTGATCCGCAGGGTAGAAAAGAAGTGATGGAAACAGTACAATATTTAAACAAAGAAAAAGGAATTACTGTTGTCCATATAACTCACTTTATGGAGGAAGCGATAAATGCAGATAAGGTTATTGTTATGAACCAGGGTCAGATTTTGCATAAAGGGAGTCCAAAATCCATTTTTAGATTAGTTGAGGAGTTAAAAGATGTTAACTTAGATATACCTGTTGCAGTTGAGGTTGCTGAATATCTGCGTCAGGAAAAGATTAATATTCCTGATATTTTAAGCATAGATGAGTTGGTGGATGCATTATGTTAATTGAATTAAATAATGTTAGCCATATCTATCAGGATGAAAATAATGTTAAAGCATTAAAAGAGATTAATTTAGAGATCAGCAAGGGAGAATTTATTGGAATTGTAGGACACACTGGTTCTGGTAAATCTACCTTAGTTCAGCTTTTTAACGGACTGATCATACCAAGTTCTGGAACCGTTAAGGTTAATGGAAAAAACATAACTAATGAAAAAAGCAATTTAAAAGAAACCAGACGTCATGTTGGTTTAGTTTTTCAGTATCCTGAACATCAATTGTTTGAAGAAACAGTTTATCAGGACATAGCTTTTGGCCCTAAAAACCTTGGTTTAAAAAAGGGTGAAATAGAGAAAAGAGTTAAAGAGGTTATGGATTTAGTAGGTCTTGGTTACGAAGAATTTAAAGACCGCTCTCCATTTAATTTAAGTGGAGGCCAGCAGCGGAAAGTTGCAATCGCTGGAGTTTTAGCTCTAAAACCTGACGTTTTAGTTCTGGATGAACCCAGTGCTGGACTTGATCCACAGGGTAGAAAACAGCTTGCAGAACTGCTGAAATATCTCTATCAGGAACTTGAAATGACAGTCATCTTAATCTCACACCGGATGGAAGAGATAGCTGAACTTGCAAGTAGAGTTATTGTGATGCATCAGGGAGAAATTGTTATTGATGATACACCAGTGAAAGTTTTTTCTCAGGAACAGGAGCTGCATAAACTTTCTCTTGATCTTCCTCAAATCACAGAAATTCTACACCGTCTGGAAGAAAAAGGATTGAAGGTAAATACAAATTTATTTTCTATATCTGAGGCATCAGCTGAAATAATTAAAGCATTGAGGAGCAAATAATATGCTAAAAGATATAACAATTGGTCAATATATAGCACGCGATTCTATTGTTCATGCTCTGGATGCCCGGATTAAGATAATTATTACAACGATTTTAATAATTGCTTTATTTACTATTGATACATTTAGTGGTTTTGGCTTTTTTTCTGCTTTTATTTTGGTAGTTATTTTATTATCCAAAATCTCATTAAAAAAAGTTCTCAAAGGTTTAAAGCCAATATTGATTTTGGTATTATTTACCCTTGTAATTCATGTTTTCTTAACTAAAGGTGGCGAAGTTCTTTGGGCCTGGAAATTTATTTCTATAGAATCTGAAGGAGTATACACCGGTTTTTTTATGGTGAGTAGAATATTTATTTTAATCTTATTCACCTCACTTTTAACATTAACCACTTCTCCCCTGCAGTTAACAGATGGAATTGAATATATTTTATCACCTTTAAAGAGGTTTGGAGTTCCAGCCAGTGAGCTGTCAATGATGATGACAATAGCTCTAAGGTTTATTCCAACTCTACTGGAAGAGGCTGATAAAATTATGAAAGCTCAACAGGCAAGGGGTGCTGATTTCGAATCCGGTAATTTAATTCAGAGAGCTAAAAGTTTAATTCCCTTACTGGTTCCGTTATTTATAAGTGCTTTTAGAAGAGCAGATGATCTTGCACTTGCTATGGAGTCCAGGTGTTATCGGGGAGGAGAAGGCAGAACAAGACTGCACGAGCTGGAGTTTAAGTATTATGATTTTATTGCTTTAATTATAATTATTATTCTGGCAGTTGCTGTATCATTTTATTAGGTGAGATTAAATGAAACAAAATTATAAAATTATAGTCGAATATGATGGAAATAATTATAGTGGCTGGCAGATTCAAAAAAACACCAGTCAGACAATACAGCAGAAGTTAGAAAATGCTCTGACTAGAATTAATAAAAAAAGAGTTAGGATTACTGGTGCAGGAAGGACAGATGCCGGGGTTCATGCGGCTGGTCAGACGGCGAATTTCTTTCTGGATGTAGATATTCCAGCTCATAAAATTCCAATCGCTTTAAATAGCGAATTACCTGCTGATATTATCTGTAAAAAAGCAGAAAAAGTGGATGAAGAGTTCCACTCTAGATTTGATGCACGGGGCAAAAAATATAGATATAGAATTTTGAACAGTAATTTTAATTCAGTTTTTGTCCGCAATTTTGTTTATAATGTTTATAAAAAACTTGATATAGAAATTATGCAGAGAGCCGCTAAAGTCTTTGAAGGCTCACATGATTTTGCTGCTTTTTGTGCTGCCGGATCTTCAGCTGAATCAACAGTAAGAGAAATCTATTCTCTGGATCTTTATGCAGCAGATAATGGCGAAATTTGGATTGATGTCATTGGAAATGGTTTTTTATATAATATGATAAGGATTTTAGCCGGTACACTTATTGAAACCGGTCTGGGAAAAAGAACTCTGTCGGAAATGGAATATATTCTGCAGAGTTGTGATCGAAATAATGCTGGTTTTACTGCTCCGGCTCAGGGTTTAACATTAATCGAAGTATTTTATGATTAATTTATATTTTTTAACTTGACAAAAGCAGAAGATTGTATTAAAATTACTATGAATTATTCTGTCCAACAACAAGCCCCGTTGAGAATAAATTCATGTAATTATAGAGAG
>NZ_QBLR01000200.1:0-6178 GCF_003070835.1 Halanaerobium sp.
CTTATATTTTGGTTATTTACACTTGTATTTAAAAGTTCTTTATTATTTTGGACAGAATTTTTAGCTTCTGATTTAATATTCTGCATCTCTAATTCTAATATACTATGCACTTCGTCTTTTAATTGTCTTTCCAAATAAATATAAAGAGTTGAGCTAAAGAAAATTAAAACAAGGAAAAGTATTATCATATACCAGATTGTCAAATTGACTTTTAAAGGAAGTTTTTTATAATTAAATTTTTTAGTCATCCTTAATAACCTTCATTCGATATCCCCGTCCCCTTACGGTCTCTATAAGCTTTACCTGATGCTGATCATCAATTTTCTTTCTTAAAAACCTAATATAAACATCAACAATATTGGTATTATTTCCACTCATATATCCCCATACATGTTCTTCAATTTGAGATCTACTTAAAATATTACCTCTGTTTCTCATCAAATATTCTAAAAGAGCATATTCTTTACTGGTAAGTTCAACTTCTTTATTTGCTCTTTCAGCAGTATAGTTAACAGTATTTAAAACTAAATCTCCATTTTCTAATATATTGCTGTGTTCTTTAACTCCTCTCCTAAAAATTGTTTTTATTCTTGCAATTAGTTCTTCAAATGCAAATGGTTTGGTTAAGTAATCATCAGCTCCCATATTTAATCCTTTAACTTTATCCTCTAAATTATCTCTTGCCGTTAAAATAAGTACAGGTGTGGTGTCTTTCCATTCTCTTAATTCAGATAATACTTCCAGTCCACTTTTTTTAGGTATCATTATATCTAAAATTATTAAATCATATTGATTAACAATTGTTTTGTCAATTGCTTTTTCTCCATCATAGGCAGTGTCCGCTGTAAAGTTTTCTCTTTCCAGTCTTTTCTTTATTATTGCTGCCAAATCCTTTTCATCTTCAACAATAAGAATATTCATCTATAGCACTTCCTCTATGTTAATGATTTTCTATTCAATGAGTATAGCAGTGGATTATTAAAAAATGATTAAAAAAAGCAGCCCCGGTTATTTGGGGCTGCTTTTAAATGAATATACACTAATTATTTAATTCTAATTCTCAGCTAATTACATCTGCACATCTTTGACATATGTCTTCGTGATCTTCAATTTCGCCAACTGTCTCATCATACTTCCAGCAGCGGTCACACTTTTCTCCTCTTGCTTCACTCACTTTTACTAGAACTGAACTCTCTTCACCCTGATGTGCATCTTCTGCAGTCAGCTGCTCGTTTAGTTCAGCCTGAGAAACTATAAATAAATCAGCAAGCTGATCTATTTCAGCCTCTAATAACTGCTGCTGCTCCTCATTAACTCCGTTTAATTCAACCATTGCTTCTAAAGAATTTCCTATTTTCTTTTCAGATCTGGCAATTTCAAGAGCTTTAGAAACATCTTTTCTTAAAGCCAGCAGTTTATCCCATTTATCAATTAATTCCTGGTCATAATAGCTTTCCTTTATTTCCGGCCAGTCAGTTAAAAATACACTTTCCTCAGCTCTCATCTTTTCTGGTAAGAACTGCCATACTTCTTCTGAGGTATGAGGAAGTACAGGTGCTAAAATAACAACCAGACCCATCATTATATCATAAAGGGTGCTCTGAGTAGAGCGTCTGCTTAAGGAATCAGTGCCATCTGTGTACAGACGGTCTTTAGTAATATCCATATAAAGTGAGCTCATCTCAACTGTACAGAAATTATGAACATCATGATAAACTCTATGATATTCATAGTTTTCAAAAGCAGAGGTTACCTTTTTAATCAGATCCTGTAAACGAATCATAATCCAACGGTCTAATTCTCTGCGGTCTTCATATTCAACATAATTTTCGTCACTATCAAAATCACTGATATTACCCAGAATAAAGCGGTAGGTATTTCTAATTCTTCTGTAAGCTTCAGAATTTTGCTTTAAGATATTATCTGATACTTTAATATCATTTTTAAAATCAGAAGAAGCAACCCACAGTCTTAAAATATCAGCACCATACTGATCTATAACTTTATGAGGGGAAACTACATTTCCCTGAGATTTAGACATCTTATTTCCTTTTTTATCTACTGTAAAACCATTGGTAATAACTTCATTATATGGAGCTCTACCTTCGGTTGCCACAGCGGTAAGTAAGGAAGAGTTAAACCAGCCGCGGTACTGATCTGTACCCTCAAGATATACCTGAGCCGGCCAGGATAAATTATCTCTTGTTTCTAAAACAGCTTTATGACTGGAACCTGAATCAAACCAGACATCCATGATGTCTTCTTCCTTAGAGAAGTTCTGAGCTTCACAGTGAGGACAGCTGTATCCCTCAGGCAGTAAATCAACTGCATCCTTTTCATACCAGGCAGCAGAACCTTCTTCTGCAAAAATTGCTTTGACAGAATCTAAAGTATCATCATTGATTATAGCTTCTCCACAGTCTTCACAGTAGAAAATGGGAATAGGCACACCCCATTTTTTCTGACGGGAAATACACCAATCAGAGCGTTCAGAAATCATATTGCTCATTCTTTCTTCACCCCAGGCCGGATACCAATCTACATCCGCAATAGCCTGCAGAGCTTCCTCTTTAATTGCATCAATAGATGCAAACCACTGATCAGTTGCTCTAAAGATTAGATTACCCTTACAGCGCCAGCAGTGAGGATACTGGTGATCTATAAAATCAAGATTCATCAGTAAGTTCTTTTCTTTTAATTTATCAGTTACCATAATATTTGCTTCATCATAATGTTTGCCGGCAAAATCACCAGCTTCTTCTGTAAAATAACCTTTATTATCCATTGGGGCATAGACATCTAAATCATATTCCTGACCAACTACAAAGTCATCATGACCGTGACCGGGAGCAGTATGCACACAGCCTGAACCCTGTTCTAAAGTAACATGGTCTCCCAGAATCAGCAGTGATTCGCGGTCAACTATTGGATGTTGAGCTCTTTTATTTTCCAGCTCTTTACCGCTGAATTCTTCACTAATAATTTGATATTCATCAATTCCAGATTGAGACATTACTGAATCTACAAGCTCTTTAGCCATTACCAGTTTTTCTCCCTCAGCTTCAACAACAACATAAGGATAATCTGGATGGAAGGCAATTGCCATATTTGATGGAATAGTCCAGGGAGTAGTAGTCCAAATAACTATATAGCTGTCTTCACTGCTCAGCTTAACCCCACCGACTTCTACTTCATCAATCATTGGAAATTTAACAAAAATAGAGGGGGCTCTATCTTCACCATATTCAACCTCAGCTTCAGCCAGAGCTGTCTCACAGTGTGGACACCAGTGCACTGGTTTTTTACCGCGGTAGAAAAGATCTTTTTTTGCCATTTCACCAAAGACTTCTATCTGTTTTACCTCATATTCTTTATTCAGGGTTAGATATGGATTATCCCATTCACCCCAGACACCGAGACGCTTAAACTGTTCCCGCTGACGGTCAACATATTTTAGCGCATAATTGGTGCATTTTTCTCTTAACTCAGAGATAGAAAGTTCTGCCCGCTCTTCATCACTCATCTCACTTGTAACCTGATGCTCAATCGGCAGACCATGGGTATCCCAGCCGGGAACATAGGGAGAATAATAACCTCTTAAAGTTGCAAATCTGGTTACAAAATCCTTTAAAATTTTATTTAAAGCATGACCAATATGGATATCTCCATTTGCATATGGAGGGCCATCATGCAGAATAAAAGATTCGTTACCCTCTCTGTTTTCTACTGCTTTCTCATAAACTTTATTTTCACGCCACAATTCCTGAAAATCAACTTCTCTTTCACTCAGATTAGCCCGCATTGGGAAATCTGTATTTGGTAAATTAATAGTTTCTTTATAACCCATCTACTTATATAACCTCCTGTAAAAATATATTAAAAATAAAAAAAGCCTCCTGTCCTGTAAGGGACGAGAGACCGCGGTACCACCCTAATTAAAACTAGTAAGCCACTAAATTAAAACAGCTTTAAATAACTAATTTTATCTCAGTAATCCTTAACGCAGAAATACGGGTATACTACTCCATTCATATACCGATTCCAGGGTGATTTTCTCAATTTTTTTGTTTCCCGGCTTCCACCATTTCCGGTTCGCTGTAAACTATTAAAAATTGATACTATCCCTTTCACAATCATTTTATTCATATGACATTTTTCTCAATTATAAACTATCAATTCTAATAAGTCAAGTTCAAATTGTGGCTTCTTAAGTTAAAATTAAACTCAATTTGGTAAAAATCTAAAGATTTTCTTCAAAATCAGTATTATTTTCTTCCATTCCTTCTACTTCAAAATCAGAATCATCAAAATCTCCTCTTAAAGATTCTTCAGCTTCCTCATTCAGCATCTCCAGATGACTTTCAAGTAGGGTTTGGAAGCGAATTTTAAAGAAATTTCGCTGTTCTCTGAGCTGTTCAAGCTTTCTTTTTTCAGAAGCTACCTGATCACGTGCATTATCTTTAATCTTTTCCGCCTTCATTCGTGCTTCTTTAATAATCATTCGGGCTTCATTATCAGCCTGCTCAACTCTTTCGGAAATAGTACCCTGCATTGAATCAAGTGTATTCTGAAGTTTATCTTCCATATCTTCATAATTCTCTATTTTTTCTCTGAGATCCCTATTTTCTTCCTGAAGATTATTCAGATCTTTAAGCAGCCTTTCATAGGCAACCCCCACGTCATCCAAAAATTCATCGACTTGAGTAGTGTTGTAACCAAATGTCGACTTTTTAAATTCTTTATTATATATATCGAGTGGATTTAATTTCAAAATATCCCTCCTTATTTAAATCAAGTTAATCTTTTTAAAGTTAATTTAATTCTTCCTTTATTTGAAATACCTCTATTTTCCTCAACTTTTACTCTACCCCTGCCCCGAACAGAAATTAAATCTCCAATCTCAACTTCTGCTGCCGGATCTGTTTCTATTTTCCAGTTCAATTTAACTTTTTGACTTTCGATATCCCTTGACATCTTACTGCGAGAATCTCCAAAACCAGAACTGGCTACTGAATCCAGCCGCATCGAAGCAACTGTAGTTAAAATTTCTTTTTCATGCTGTACAGGTTGAACAATTTCTGATTCATCAATTTCTTTGACTTCTACAGGTACCTGGTGCACCTTATCAAGTTTCAGCTCAATAATATCTTCAATTTCAGCTGCAGTAATAATCTGGGCAAAATCTGAATGAACAAGAATATCACCAATCATTTTTCGTTTGAGACCTAAACCCATTAAAGCTCCCAGAAAATCTCTGTGCGTCAATTTTTGAAAAGCAAAATTACCATCAAGCTGATAGATTTTTATCTGCTTTTCTACTAAATCTGGAAAAAGATACTCTGGAAAAATAACCAGCCTTTTTCTTTCAGCTCCAGGATAGCCTCCCTCTTTTTTGCAATTAATTTCAGCAATCTGTTCAATCAAAGGTACTGCAATTTCAATCTGATAGGGATTGAGAAAATCTGTTGCTTGAGTTTTATGATATTTTAAAACCTGTTCACACTTATCTAAAATATGTGATCCTAGCATTCTATCTTCTTCTCTATATAAATGATTTAATAACTTTTCTTCGTCAAACATAAGCCCCCACCTTAAATTACAATATTAATTAAAAAGTTTCTAATTATTGAAAGCGCAAAAAGAGCAATTAACGGTGAAATATCGATACCTAAAATTCCACCTCTGGGCAAAAGGTCTCTAATTGGCCCCAAAATTGGTTCAGTCACATCATAAATAAACTTAATTATTTTTCTCCAGCGCATATCACTAGGATTTGGCCTGACCCAGGAAATAATTACCCGGCCTATGATCAATAAATTTAAAATTTCAAAAATAGCACTAATTGTTCTTGCTAAAATAAACATTATTCTTCCTCCAGATTCTAATATTCTCTTTCTCCAAAAATTGCTGTTCCGACACGAACAATAGTTGCTCCTTCTTCCACAGCAATTTGATAATCATTAGTCATCCCCATTGATAGTTCACTTAAAGGAATTACATCTTTTGAAAGTTGATCAAATAATTTTTTCATCTCCTTAAAATATGAACGGAGTTCTTCTGAATCATCTAAATAAGGCAGAACAGTCATTAATCCTTCAATTTTTAGATAATCAAAATTATTTATTTTCTGCAAAAATTCCTCAGCTTTATCAGGGGTTATTCCAAACTTGTTTTCATC
>NZ_QBLR01000201.1:0-6175 GCF_003070835.1 Halanaerobium sp.
ATATGAAAATAAAACTACAGCAGCCATCATAAATCTTAAAAATAACAGTGAATAAACACTAACTCCTCCCGCATAAGCAAAAACAGCCAGAACCGGTGTTATTCCAAAACCAGCTGCAGAAAATAATGCAAAAATTGCTCCTTTATAATACGGATCCATTAATTACCACTCCTGTAAATTGTATTTATCTTCTATTTCAAAAAACTCCCTGATATTCCTTTTTAACCAAGGCTGATTTCACGAAATCGATCATAGTTATAAAATCAAAGACTGGAAGTGAAAGTGACTGGTGAACTGATTTAGCATATGGAGGCAGCATACTGCACTCTAGTAAAACAGCCCCAATCTCAGGATTTTCTTCGATCATCTTTTCACTCACTTCTAAAACTTCTTTTTCAATTTTTTCAGTATCCAAAGAACCTTCTTCTAGAACTCCGAATTTATAGAAATTTTCTTTGTTTTCCATTCCCCGAATTACAACTCTCTCGCGATCAATATTAACAGAATCTAAAAAACTGTCGTCATCTAAACTATCAGATTTTGCACTAATGATTCCAACTTTTTTATCTCTAGCAATTATTGAAGAAATAAATGGTGCTTGTAAGAGGCTTGACAAAAAGACTGGTATATCTACCGCTTCAGCAACCTCTTTCTGAAAGAGAGCAAAAAATCCACAATCAGCAGTTATCGCTCTTACACCTGACTTTTCTAAATCTTTAGCAGCTTCAATTATAATCTCTAAGGCTGTTTGATCTTTATTAAATAATCTATCAAAGGTAAGTCCTTCAACTAATTTATATCTAACTGGATAATCATAGGTGCTTGCATTTCCAACATCTCCAGGTATAAAAGGCGCTTTAAAATCTAAAAGTAAAATCCCAATAACTTCACCATAATTGTCTTGAGCTCTATTTGCATGATATATCATTTTTAAATCCTCCTTAAATATTTTAAGTTTAGTGATTTTAAATTAAATAGTCATTCCTGCTCCTTGATCAGCTGATTTACACATTTGAGCATAAATATGCATCATACCCTGTTTAACCTTTGCTTCAGGCTGCTGCCATTTTTCTCTTCTTGCAGCTAATTCTTTTTCACTAAGCTTAATATCTAAAGTTGAATTCTTGATATCAACAGAAATTATGTCTCCATCCTTGACCAGAGCAAGTGGACCTCCAGCATAAGCTTCTGGTGTAACATGACCAATGATTGGGCCGTGATTGAAACCAGAAAATCTGCCATCAGTTATCAACCCAACACTTTCATCCAGACCGTAGGCGACTAAAGCATCTGTACTCAACATAATTTCTTTCATTCCCGGAGCTCCTTTTGGTCCTTCATAGCGAATTACCATCACATCTCCTGGTTCGATTTTACCTTCCTTAATTGCTTTAACTCCTTCTTGATCACGATTAAAAACTTTAGCTGGTCCAGTGAACTTTTTCATGCTTTCTGGCACCGAAGATGATCTGACAATGGCACTATTAGGAGCCAGATTACCTCTTAAAATTTTTAAACCACCATCACCATTAATCGGATTATCTAAAGGTCTGATTACTTCTGGATTCATGTTTTTAGCTTCAGCAATAATTTCTCCAATAGTTTGGCCGGTTATAGTAGAAACATCTAAATCTAAATATGATTCTAATTCTTTTAATAGTGCAGGTACACCTCCTGCTTTATGGAAATCTACAACTGAATAATTACCAGATGGTTTAACTCCACAGATACAAGGAAGTTGATTTCCAAACTCTGCAAAATCATCCATTGTTAATTCTACTTTGGCCTCTCTTGCTAGAGCTAATAGGTGCAGAATTACATTTGTCGATCCACCCATAGCGATATTTGTTTTGACAGCATTTAAGAAAATTTCTCTATTTAAGATATCACTGGGTTTTAAATCTTCCTCTACCATAGAAACAATCCTTTTCCCTGCCAATCTGGCCGCTCTTTTTTTGTCAGCATATACTGCCGGGATAGTAGCTGTTCCTGGTAAATTAAGTCCTAATACCTCTGTCATAATCTGCATGCTGTTAGCTGTACCCATTGTCGAACAGGCTCCAGGACACATACAGGCTATGTTTTCAATGTCTCTGACTTTCTGGCTGTCAGCATCTTTGCCCATTGTCATCACACCTACATCAGATGGCAGAACTTCTTCCCCCTGATATTCTCCGGTCAGCATTGAGCCTCCAGTAATAATTATCGAAGGTACATCAACTCTAATCGCCCCTAACATCACACCAGGAATAATATTATCACAGCTGGCCAGTAAAATTAATCCGTCAAATTGATGGACAGTTGATACATATTCTACCCCCATCGCTACTACATCTCTTCCGGCCAACTCATATTTCAATTCTTCTTCTCCTACAATCATATCCCCACAGGTTGAAGGAGCTCCAAACTCTACCGGGACCCCACCTGCAGCCCAAACTCCCTGTTTAATACTATCTGCAATTCCATTTAAATGGGCATGTCCTGGTGCACCTTCATTATATGTATTTACAATTCCAATATGGGGTTTCTTTTTAATATCAGCATCATCAAAACCACAGCCTTTAAGCATTGCTCTTCTCATAATCGCATCTGTTCCAACAAATTTATTATTCATCTTTTTATTCCTCCAGTATTTTTTAAATAGATTTTGCTACTTCGTAAGCATCCCAAATCGAATACATAATATTTGCAACTTTTTTAGAGTCACCAATTAAATTGACTTTAAGATCCATATCTTTAACCTGCTGGTATAATTCTTTATTCTCCTTATAGCCGGCAGCAATTATAATTGTATCTGCTTCGATCTTTTCTCTTCTAAAGTTTTTAGAAATTACGCTTACAGTATTCTTATCTATTTTTAAAATACTGCTTCCTGTTTTAACATCTATCTGATGAAAATCCACCAAGTCTTTTAACATATCTGAATTGGCATGGGAAACAAAAACAGAATCCAATAACTCATCCATCATTTCAACAATTGTCAGCTTTTTCCCTTTTTCTGCTAACCAGACTGCAGTTTCCACTCCAACTAAGCCTCCACCTAAAATGACTACCTTTTCTCCAATTTGGTCTTCATTCATCAGTGCTCTGCAGGCAGTTATTACATTTTCCTGTTCGACTCCAGCAATTGGTGGGATATTTGCTTTAGCTCCAGCAGCTATTATAACCTCATCTGGAGACAATTCTTCTATTAATTTCTGATCTACTTCCTGCTCTAAGTTAATATTAACTTCAAGTTCAGCTAACTCATTTTTATACCACTCAATAAGCTTTCTTTCGTCCTTTTTAAATTCGGGTACTGAAGCTTCTATTAAATGGCCGCCTAGGTAACTATTTTTTTCATAAAGCTTAACCTTATGACCTCTAAGCGCACTAACCCTGGCAGCTTCCATAGCTGCTATTCCACCACCAACTATCATTATCTCCTTTTCTTTCAAGGCAGGATCGATGCTGTATTCAACCTCTCGTCCACAGGCTGGATTCACTGCACATGATATTTTCTTTCCACTTTCTAATCTCCCCATACAGCCATCATGACAGGCTAAGCAGGGCCTAATTTTATCTAAATTTTGATATCTAACTTTATTGGGCCAATCTGGATCAGCTAATAATCCGCGACCAATTAAAGCCATATCAACCTGTCTTTCTCCAACCGCCTGAGCTGCCAGTTCTGGATCATCTAATCTGCCGGCAGTTAAAATTGGAACATCAACTACCTCTTTTAATCTCTGAACATAGGGTAAATAAAGGCCGTGGTCCATATATGTTGGTGGATGAGCCCAGTATAAAGCTTCATATGAACCTAAATCTGCATTAAGGGCATCATATCCTGCCTCTTCAAGCATGGCAGCTATTTTGAGACCTTCCTCCAGAGTTCTTCCCTTTTCCTGATAATCTTCATTAGGTAAACCACCCTGATGAACTTCTTTGATACAGCTTTTCACACCATACCTTAAAATAACAGGATAATCATTTCCTAACTCTTTCTTAATCCCCTCAACAATCTCAGTTGCTACTCGAAGTCTATTCTCTAAATTTCCGCCATATTTGTCTGTCCGATTATTAAATAGTGATAAGGCAAACTGATCAATTAAATAACCTTCGTGCATTGCATGCACTTCTACCCCATCAAAACCGATATCTTCTGCTAAAACTGCAGCATCTATCATTTTTTGAATCATAAATTCTACTTCTTCAGTTTTTAATTCCCGACAGGTAATCTCAGGCTGGCTGAAGTGAGCCACAGCAGAAGGAGCAACCGGGTGGCTGTCCACTAAATCTAAAAATAGTGACCTGCCAAATCCCATAGTCAGCTGCAGAAATATTTTCGATCCATGAGCCTGAACTCTCTCTACCATTTCACTGGCTGTTAATTTAAAGGCAGTTGGGTTTGTTGAAATATTTTGAAAAATCCCGGTATGTGTCTGTTCAATAGTATTTTCAACTTCCACACCACCTGTGATAATTAAACCAGCTCCCCCTTTTGCTCTTTCGACATAATAGTCAATTGCCCTCTGATCAAAGGCATTATCAGCATTGATTAAGCCTGATGCAGCCATAGGTGCCATACCTATTCTGTTTTTGATCTCCAAATTAGCAATTTTTAACGGTTCAAATAAACTAGAATATTTTTTATCCATTTTTTGACCTCCTAAATTAAGAATTCCACTATTATATATTGCAATATTTGTGCCGTTCCTTATCTGGCGGGCATCTTAATCAAAAATGGAGTTTATTTATATAAATATTCAATTTTTTCTATCAATTTTAAGTAATATTATTCTTCTCTACTGTCCAAAAACTTGACAGCTGTCAAGTTATCTAGGATCTAATTCAGGGGAGTTTAAGCTCATATTTCTTCAGTTTATTGTAAAGTGACTGTCGAGAAATAGATAGCTTTTCTGCTGTCTGGCTTATATTATTCCCTGTTTCCTTTAAGGCAGCTGTTATTAAATGTTTTTCTAGTTCTTTGGTATTTTCTTTTAAAGATAAGTTATTTACTGCTTTAAACTCTAAATTTTTATAATCTTTTGCTGAGCCTGTCTTTTCTAAAATGTATTTAGGAATATCTTCTGGCCTTATTTTGCTGTCATCAACACTATTAATAAAGGCTCCTTCTATACAGTTTTTAAACTCTCTCACATTACCGGGCCAGCTGTATTTAAGAAATATTTTTTCAACTTTAGTATCTATACCTTCTATATTTTTAGAAAATTTGTTGTTAAAATCATTTATAAAATGATCAGCCAAAACTTTAATATCATCTTTTCTTTCTCTCAATGGTGGGATTTCGACATTGACTACACTCATTCGATAAAATAAATCTTCTCGGATTTTTTTTGTATTTAATAAATCATCCATCTTTTCATTTGTTGAAGCAATAATTCTAACATCAGTCTTATATTCTTTTCTGCCTCCAATTCTGCGGACCCTGCCATTTTCTATAACCCGCAAAAGTTTAGCCTGCAGTGAAAGCGGCATCGAATTAATTTCATCGAGAAATATAGTCCCTCCATTCGCTAATTCAAATAATCCTTTTTTCTCTTCTGAACCGGTAAAGCTCCCCTTTGTTGTACCAAAAAATAAACTTTCCATTAAATTTTCTGGTATAGCCGCACAGTTTTGAGATATAAATGGTTTAGAAGCTCTTTTACTTGCATTATGAATAGAATGCACAAACAACTCCTTGCCGGTTCCTGTTTCTCCATAAATCAAAATGTTTGAATCATATTTAGCAGCTTTTTTAAGCTGGGCAATGATTCTCATTATCTCTGCATTTCTGGTAATAATATCAGAGAACTGATATTTAGAACCCAAATTGTGTTCATGTTTGCTTTTAGATTCAGCTTCAGCTGTACTGACTATACTGTTAATATCATAGGATAAAAAAACCACTCCTAAAATCCCTTCTTCATTCTTTAAAGGGAAAGCCGTATTAATTGAGTTAACCTCTGTCCCATCATCTAACTGCATAACCTGGGGCTGATTAACTACTGCCTCTCCAGTTTTCAAAACTTTTAAAGCGGTACTTGTTTCCCAATCAAGCCAGGGATACACCTCCAAAAATGGTTTGCCCTCTACTTCCTCAGTTCCCAGCTTATTATGAATATCATTATAATTATTGTAATAAAGAATTCTGGCATTCTTATCTATAATGCAGATAACATCAGTTTCT
>NZ_QBLR01000202.1:0-6113 GCF_003070835.1 Halanaerobium sp.
ATTTATTAGTTGTTTTCAGACGAAGATAATCAAAAATTAAATATTTATTGATTATAACCTCAGTCAACTTCAAAATTTAAAGTTTTGAAGTAAACTGAGGTCTTTTTTTGTAAAAAATGATTTATATCATAGCTGCCTTCCCGAAAAATAGTTATACTGGTTGTAGAAAGTAATCAGGGAGGTTGTTTGAAATGAAAAAGAAATTGAAAATAGTTGTTACAGCAGGTGTTTTAATTGTAGTGGCCTGGTTAAGTAATTTATTAAATTTTGATCCACTAATTTTTAAGACAGCAATGGTGGCAGCAGCGATTGTTGCCGGTTATCAGGTAGCAATCAGTGCCTATAATACTTTGAAGATGAAGGTGATCAGTATTAATTTGCTGGTAACAATAGCTGCTGTAGGGGCAGTTATTATTGGGGAATACTGGGAAGCAGCAGCAGTTACATTTTTGTTTGCTTTTGGTTCCTACTTGGAAAGCAGAACAGTAGGCAAAGCCAGAGATGCAATTAGAGATCTGATGGATCTGGCTCCCAATCTGGCCACAGTTATCAGAGAGGGAGAAGAAAAAGAAATAGCTGCAGAAGAGGTAGAAATTGAGGAAAAAGTAATTGTGCGACCAGGAGAAAAAATACCGGTTGATGGTACTGTAATTAAAGGTAAAAGTGAAGTTAATCAGGCGGCTATTACCGGGGAATCAATACCGGTCAGTAAAGAAACAGGGGATGAAGTCTTCAGCGGCACTATAAATAAAAATGGTTATCTGGAAATTAAAACTGAAAAGGTTGGAGATGATACCACTTTTGGTAAAATAATAGAGCTGGTAGAAGAGGCCCAGGAAGAAAAAGCTCCCACTCAAAAATTGATGGAGCGTTTTTCGAAATATTATACTCCAGGAATTATTCTGCTTTCACTTATTTCTTATTTTATCAGCGGCAGTGTCAGACTTTCTCTAACTCTGCTTGTTATTGGCTGTCCGGGAGCACTGGTTATCTCAACTCCGATATCTATTGTAGCCGGAATTGGTAATGGAGCCAAAAATGGAATTTTGATCAAGGGAGGTGAATACTTAGAAAAATCAGGTGAAATCGATATGGTTGCCTTTGATAAAACTGGAACCTTAAGTAAGGGTGAAGCAGAAGTTGATCAGATAATAACTTATCATAAAAGTGAAACTGAAGTTTTGAGACTGGCTGCAATCGCTGAATTCAATTCTGAACATCATCTGGCCCGGGCCATCAAAAAGAAAGCAGAAGTTGAACTTAAAGAAAAATTCAATTCTCCAGTAAGTTTTGAGACTCATACCGGAAAAGGAATAACTGCTCAAATTGATGGTAAAGAAATTATGATTGGAAACAGCAGGTTATTTAAGGAGCAGGAAATTGAGATTAAGCCAGAAATTGAAGAACAAAAAAACAGTCTGGAAGAGCAGGGTAAAACAGTGGTGGTAATGGCAGAAAATAAACAGATTATAGCGCTGATTTCCATTGCAGATCGGCCAAGAGAAAACGCCTATCAGATTGTAGAAAAATTAAAGCGGGTGGGCATCAAAAAAGTAGTAATGTTAACCGGAGATAATGAGAGAATAGCAAAATCGGTTGCTGATGAGCTGCATCTTGATGGTTATAAAGCCGAACTGCTGCCAGAAGATAAGGTGAAGGCAGTGGAGGAATATCAAAAAGAAGGATATAAAGTTGCGATGGTAGGAGATGGAATAAATGATACTCCATCCCTGGTAACAGCCGATATTGGAATTGCAATGGGAGCAGCCGGTACAGATGCTGCAATTGATACAGCAGATATTACTTTGATGGCAGATAACTTAAATAAACTACCATATGCAATTGGACTCAGCAAAGCAGCCAATAGAAATATAAAACAAAATGTAATTTTTGCTGTTTTAGTTGTTTTCGCACTGCTGGCAGGTGTTTTAGGTCAGAAAGTATTTCTGGCTTCTGGAATGCTGGTTCACGAACTGAGTGTTTTAATAGTAATCTTTAATGCTATGCGTCTGTTAAAATATGATGTGGAATAAAAACTAAAAATTTAGACTGATTTTTAAAGAAGAAGTTAAGTAATAAAATTTGGAGGTAGAAAAAGATGAAAAAAATTAAACTTTATTTAGAAGAACTGAATTGTCCGGACTGTGCAAATAAGATAGAACAGGTTTTAAATAAAACAGAAGGAGTCAAAAAAGCTGATGTTCATTATACAACCAGTAAGGCTAATGTAGAATATGATCCTGATAAAATAGATATCGCTGGTCTAAAAAAAGCAGTAGCAAAAACAGGATATCAGGTAGAAAAGACTAAATAAGTAATAAAGGGTATCTGCTTTTCTCCCTGAAATCTGATCAAATTTCAATCAGAATAGCTGGAGTAAACAGGTACCTTAAATTTAGATAAAGGGTGATACTATGGAAAGCTGTAGTCATGAAGCTTGTGTGAGAAAAGTACCAATTTTTTCTGATCTGGATAATGAAAAAATAAGTAAGCTAAACAGTCTGGTCAAACAGAGAAAATTTAAAAATGGTGAACTAATTTATCTAGAAGGGGAAATAGGAAAAAATATTTATATTATTGAATCCGGACTGGTTAAACTATATAGAAGTAATGAAGAGGGAAATCAGTATATCTTAAGATTATTAAAAGAAGGTAATTTCTTTGGTGAGCTGGTATTATTTAAAGAAGAGCAGTTGAGCAGCAGTGCAGAAGCTGTGGGAGACAGCACAATCTGCATGATTCCCAAAGGTGAACTGGAAAAATTAATTAAATCATCACCTGAACTTGCTTATAAACTTTTATCAGCAATTACCAGCCGTTTAAATAAAACAGAAAATAAATTACAGTCGCTGGCTCTGGAGGATGCAAAAGAAAAAACAATGCGTTTACTGCTTGAATTGGCTAAGGAAAGTGGAATAAAAAAGGAGAATGGTATTTTAATAAATTTACCTCTAAGCCGGGATGGTCTGGCGAATTTAATCGGAACAACTCAGGAAACACTAAGCCGCAAATTATCAGCACTGCAGAAAGAAGGCATTATTTCAATGCAGGGACAGAAAAAGATTTTAATTAAAAATGGTTAAAATAATAAATACAGTAGATATTATAGAAGTGCTTTCTCATATTAGAGATAAGCACTTTTTTTCTTGACAGTGTTAATTCTGAGTGTTATACTATGTTTAAAGATACCACATAGGGGTATATAGAATCAAATTAAGGGGTTTTTTGTTATGAGTAAAAATAATAAAATAAAAAAGCGTTATGATCGAATTGCTCCAGTCTATGATTCTTTAGAACTTATCATGGAAAAAGGAAAGATGGGAGACTGGCGTCGGAATCTCTGGCAGAAGGTCGAAGATAAAATTGATAAAGATGGCATGAGACTTCTGGAAGCCGGGGTTGGAAGCGGTAAGAATATTGAATATTATCCGGATCAAGTTGAAATTTTTGCCATAGATTTCAGTTCCAAAATGATTAAAGAAGCAGAGAAAAAAGCTAAAAAATATAATAAAGAAGTAAATTTGCTGGAGATGGATATTCAGGATCTGGATTTTGAAGATGATTATTTTGATCTGATTGTCACCAGCTGTGTATTCTGCTCGGTACCTGATCCGATAAAAGGATTAAGGGAATTAAAGAGAGTTCTCAAAGAAGACGGTAGGATAATAATGCTGGAGCATATGCGCAGTAAGAATAAATTTGTTGGTAAGATTATGGACTGGTTTAACTGGGTTAGTCTTTACACCTGGGGAGCGAATATAAATCGTAAAACAATGAAGAATATAGATAAAGCTGGACTTAAGCTGGTTGAGGTTAATGATTTAATGTCTGACATTGTTAAAGAAATTGAGCTTAAAAAGTAATTTAATCTTGACAGAAACAATTAGTAATGTTATTATTACTTATACCCCCTACATGTATAATGTATAAAGGAGATGTTTAAAAATGAAAAAGACAATTATTATTGAGGGAATGTCCTGTGGACACTGTGAAATGCATACTAAAGAAGAATTAGAAAAAATAGATGGTGTTATTTCTGCAGAAGCTGATTCTGATCAGGGTCAGGCTGTAGTAGAAATGGAAAAAGAGGTAGCAGAAGACAAGTTAAAGACCGCTGTTGAAGAAGCTGGCTATGACTATATAAAAACTGTATAAATTTAAAAAAATTTTAATCTAAATATACATGATAGGGGTATATTTTTTATAATAGGAGGTAGACTCCAATGGAAGAATTAGCTACTGTAATTAAAAGAAAAAAGAATAAAGCAGAAGTGAAAATAACCAGATATTCTGCCTGCAGTAAGTGTGATAAAAGCTGTAGTCTGGCTGGTGACAGTCATGATCAGGATGAAATTGTTTTAGAAGTTGAGGACAAAATTGGTGTTAAAAATGGTGATCAGGTTTTAATAGAAATGAGAAAAGGAAATCTTTTATTTGCTAGTGTGGTTGTTTATGTAATTCCAATCTTTTTAATGATAGCCGGTTATTTTTTCGGAGTCTGGGCGGCATCCTTATTAAATATAGCGGCAGTTGAACTGGCAGGTATTGCAGGTACTTTCATTTTTTTAATTCTTTCATTTTTAATAAATAAACTATTTAATTCCTATTTTGAAAAAATATCTTCGTTTCAACCTAAAATTAAAAAAGTTATTAATTGAAATTGGATATATAGCAGAGCCACATGAGATTACTTTTAGAAGACTGTATGAATATCTTAGAATCAATATTATTTACTCTGAGGAGGATATCAGATGGCTCAAGACCAAAAAAAGAAAAGCTGGTGGGATAAATTTGTTGATAAACTGGCTTCGGCCAATGAAAAACAGTATGGAGATGATGTTCCGGACTGCTGTGGAGATGGAAAAACAAAACAAGAAAATGGAAAGTAAACTTAATCAAATAAAGAATATTATAAATAAAATTTTTATGGAGGTGCAGAATAATGGCAGAAAAGAAAATAACTTTAAAAATAACAGATATGAGCTGTGCCAGCTGTTCTCAGACAGTAGAAAAAGCTTTAAACAAAGCTGAAGGAGTAAGTGAAGCACAGGTTAATTTTGCGGCTGAAAAAGCATATGTTACTTTTGACCCACAGCAGAACAGCAGAGATAAGTTGATTGAGGTTGTTGAAAACAGCGGTTATGGTGTTAAAGAAGAAAAGGCAAAAACTTCTTTTAAGGTAGGTGGAATGACCTGTGCCAGCTGTTCATCAGCTGTAGAGAAGGCTTTAAATAAAAGTGAAGGTGTTTATCAGGCAAATGTTAATATTGCAACTGAAAAAGGTAGTGTAGAATATAATCCAGAAGTCTTAAGCAAAAATGACTTTAGAGAAATTGTAAAGAATTCTGGTTATGAACTGCTCAGTTTTGAAGATGAAGAAGTGGAAAGAGATTCTGAGTCAGCTGAAGATGAACTCAGTGATGATATGAAAAAAGTTAAGAAAGCAAAAAACAAAATGTGGGGAACCTGGGCTTTTACAATTCCAATTATGCTCTGGATGATTCCGGAGATGTTCTTTGGTATAGCCTGGCCCAACATGCAGATTTTTAATCTGGGAATGATTGTCTTAGCAATCCCACCACTTTTTGTCTTTGGACGCAAAACTTTTATTACTGCCTATAGAGCAGTCAGCCACGGCAGTGCAAATATGGATGTCCTGATAGCAATGGGTACTGGTGCAGCCTTTATTACCGGGCCAGCAGTTTTCTTTACTCCGATTGCCAATTATGCTGGAGTTTCAGCAATGATTATGGCTTTTCATTTAACCGGACGTTATATTGAAGAAACCGCCAAAGGTAGGGCTTCTCAGGCAATTCGAAAATTGCTGGAACTGGGAGCTAAAACTGCCACAATTATTGAGAATGGAAATGAAAAAGAAGTTGCAATTGAAGATGTACAGCCTGGTAATATTATGCTGATTAAACCAGGAGAAAAAATTCCGACTGATGGAGAAATTGTAGAAGGTAAGACCACAGTTGATGAGTCAATGGCAACTGGGGAGTCAATGCCTGTAAAAATAGAGTTTCCCCATTTTTTATTTAGAAACAAATCAAAAGTTATCAACAGGCAAATTTGTGGATAATTCTCCTTCAAAACTGATGAGAATTAGTTAT
>NZ_QBLR01000203.1:0-6047 GCF_003070835.1 Halanaerobium sp.
AGCTTCAGTAGATAGATTTAATGAAAGCGATGGTTTTGGCTGTATGATATTATCGCCTAGAGCAGCTGGAACAGGGCTAAATATTACCGGAGCAAATCACGTGATTCATTATACCCGATGGTGGAACCCGGCCGTAGAACAGCAGGCAACTGATCGTGTCTATAGAATCGGCCAAGAAAAGGAAGTTAATGTTTATTATCCGATCATGACTGCAGATAGAGAAACAGTTGAAGAAAAGCTGCACCGTCTTTTAGAGGAAAAGAAAAGATTAGCTAAAAATATTATTGTACCTAATAACCCTATCCAGGGAGAATTGATGAAAGAGATGGATCAAGAAATGGAATGAATAAATTTTGAATAATATATAATTTTAATTAATAGAGGAGACGTGATAAAATGAGAGTTGATATTGATGCTCAAGAAATCTACATAAAAAATTTATTTAGTGAAAAATATTTGTTTCAGATTCCAAATTTTCAAAGACCTTTTTCTTGGACAGTGGAAAATTTTGCTCAGCTATTTGAAGATTTAAATGATGCCAAAAATAATAACCAGGAGCTATTTGCTGATGATGTACAAAAATATGAGCCATATTTTATAGGCAGTATTATTTTATGTACAGATGAAAGCAGAGCAGATGGCTCTGGAGTTTATGATATTATTGATGGTCAGCAGCGGTTAACTTCTTTAGTTATTCTAATGGCTGTCTTAAGAGATTTAGCTGTAAATAAAAAAGCATACGACAATTTGTCTGAAAAAATTTATCAGGAAGAAGATGAGTTTGCCGGCACCTCAGAGAGCATCAGATTAAAAGTTAGAGATAAAGAAAGAAAATTTTTTAAAGAAAATGTCTTAACACCTGGTAGTACTAAAAATGTTGATCGGATTGATTTAAGAGATTTGAGTGAACCAAAAATTAATATAGTTGATGCTGTTAAAACTTTTAGGGACAAATTGATTACAGATAATGATGCAGATCAAAATCTGATTAATGATATGACCAAGTATATCTTACAAAAATTAGTTTTAGTAGTTGTAAAAACAAATTCAATATATTCTGCATTTCGTTTATTTAATGTGATTAATGCTAGAGGTATGCCATTATCTAATTCAGATTTACTAAAAAGTGAAAATTTAAGAGAAATAAAAGACAGCAAAGAACAGGACAAGTATGCTAAACTGTGGGAAGATATGGAAGAAGAAGTTGGTAGAGAAGAAATAGAAGATCTGATAAGTTTTATCCGCAGTATTAAGTTAAAAGAAAAAGCTAAAAGTTCAATTTATGAAGAATTTGATAAAAAAGTTTTTGTTAAAGAAAATGATTTTAAAGGCAAGCCCTTTATAGAATATTTAAATAAAGTAAAAAATATATATCAGAAAAAATTATTGGACGCAGATATTACTGCTGACGATGAGAGAAAATCAACATATTATCACAACTTAGTTTCACTTATGTACAATTATTTACCTTTTAAAGACTGGATGATAGCGCCTATCCGTTTTAGCGAAAAATTTAGTGATCCACTACTGTATGACTTTATAAAAAAATATGAAAAACGAATTGCTGTGGATTGGGTTAAAGGGTTAGGCTATACTGCCAGACTTTCTCAAATTTATAGAATTGTTAAGCTGATTGAAAATCAAGATGATGTTTATGATATTTTTAATTCAGAATTGTTATCTATTGACGAAAAAGAAATTCCCAATCTAGAAGATGCTCTAAATTATCGTGATTTTTATAAAAAAGGCAGGTGGCAGGTGCCTAAATACGTCTTACTTCGTCTTGACCTTGATCAGAGAAATAGTGACAGTGTTAAAATTAATTATGGTGATAATATAAGTGTTGAACATATTCTACCTAAGCGAGCTGATGCTGCTTACTGGACTGAAAGATTTGATGACAGAGCTCAATATGAATGGAAAAATAGATTAGGTAATTTAGTTCCTCTCAACGGTAGAAAAAATACTAGAGCAAGTAATAAAGCATTTACTGATAAAGTTGAAGATTATTTTGATAAAAAGAAAAATGATTTCGTATTAGTTGAAGAACTAAAGGATTATAATGATTGGAATTTAGATAATTTAAAAAAAAGACATAATGAGCTTATTCAAAAAACCATAAATATCTTGACAAATAATTAGTTAAATTCGATATTAATATAAATTGGAGGAATAGAAATTATGAAAACTCTTTCTAATTCAGTTAAGGTTAGAGAAAGTGTCTTTGATAGAACAATGAAAGATGAGGTCTTAGATCTTTCAGACTTAAAAAATGGTAACATTGATCCAGAAAGATTTTTTAAAGAAACATTTATCACCGACAACATGGAAACAGTTTTTGATACTGCAATGAATAAATTTAGAAACAGATCAGGAAACAGCATTATTAAATTAACCCAAGCTATGGGTGGCGGTAAAACCCACAACATGATTGCTCTGGGATTATTAGCTAAATATCCTGATTTAAGAAAAAAGACTCTTAACGGCAAATATAATGATGTAGAAGGTGAGATTAGAACAATATCTGTTACAGGTAGAGAATCTGATATGAATTATGGTACCTGGGGAGAGATTGCCAAACAGCTGGGCAAAAAAGAACAGTTTAGTGAATATTATTCTCCACTTCAGGCACCCGGTCAAACTGCTTGGATTAACCTACTGGAAAGTTCTACACCTACTCTTATATTATTAGATGAGCTGCCGCCATATTTAAATAATGCTAAGACTAGAACTTATGGGCAGGGTACACTATTAGATATTGAAACAACAGCAATAGCAAATTTATTAAATGCTATAAATAAAAAAGAATTATCTAATGTTTGTTTAGTTATATCTGATCTTGAAGCTACATATGAGGAAGAATCAGAAATAATTCAAGGTATGTTTAAAGAACTCGATGGAGAAATAAATCGCTTTTCTTTAAATCTAGAACCTGTATCAAGCAACAGTAATGACCTTTATGATATTTTGAAAACTAGAATGTTTGAAGGCTTACCAGAAGAAACTGAAATCAACAAAATAGCTAATGGCTTTAAGAACAGCGTCAACGAAGCTGTAGAAATGGGATATACAGATGAAGTTCCGAGTGAAATTGCTTCAGCAGTTAGAGATACATATCCCTTCCACCCTTCTTTTAAAGATTTAGTCGAAAGATTTAAGGAAAACCAGGGTTTCCAAAAAACTCGTGGTGTTATCAGATTGACTAAGAAGATGCTTAAAGGTATTTTTAGAGAGTCAGACAAAGCTGATAATCTATATCTAATTAATCCTTATGATATTGATTTAAATAATGCTGAAATGGCTAATGAAATTAAATCAATTAAACCAGAGTTTACAAATGCCATAAGCCATGATATTGCAAATAACGGCCATTCTGTTGCAGAGAGAATTGATAAATCTACAGATTCTCAGGATGTCCAAGATGTTTCAAAACTGATCTTAATGTCTTCTTTATCAAAAGCTACTGAGGCAATAGTTGGTCTATCAGTGAGTGAAATCTTTACTTATCTTGTCGCTCCAAATAGAGATATCACAAAAATCAGAAGCGGTATTGAAGAACTGCAGGAAAAAGCCTGGTATTTATATAAACACCATAACAAACTGCTCTTTAGACAGACTAAAAATGTAGTTGCAGAAATGCAGGATGAAATAAAAAATCTAAGCCGCAGTCAGGCTAAATTATATATTAAAGACTTACTCGAAGAGGAGTTTGAACCTAATGATAATGATTGTTACCAAAATTTAATGGTTTTTCCTTCAATAGAGGAGATTGAATTATCTAAAGAAAAAGTGTCTCTTATAATTTCTGAACCTAGTGAGGGCAGTGATGGTCTAAAAAGTGAATTAAAGCAGTTTTTTGAGGAAGTAGAATATAAAAATCGAGTTATGTTTTTAACAGGTCAAAAAAATGTTATGAATAAGCTTTTAGAAACCGCCAAAAAAGTTAGAGCAATTAATAATATAATTTTTAGAATGCAGGCCGATAATGTCAGCGACAGAGACAGTGAAATGCAGCAGGCTATGGATTTAAAAGATAAAACTGGCAACAGGTTGAATTCCAGTTTAAGAGAGACTTTTACGACTTTGTATTATCCCAGAAATAATGTATTAAAAAATACTAATTTAATTATGAAGTTTTCTCAAAACAACTTTAATGCTGAAAAAGAAATTAAAAACACTTTAATCAGTGAAATGAAGTTTACTAAAGATATTGAACCAAAGAAATTACGGAAACGATTTGATAAAATTATCTTCACAAGAGATAGAATGACTTGGAATGAATTAATTGAAAGAACTGCTACTGAAACAAGGTGGCTGTGGCATAAACCGGATGCTCTTGGGGAACTAAAGGAAGATTCACTGCAGAAAGAAATCTGGTTTAAAGATGGTAATTATATTGATAAAACTCCTCCAAAAAAAGAAACTAATGTTAATGTTACAAAAATGAGCACTGTAAGTGAAAGTGGTATTTCTACACTGCGCATTACTCCAGTTAATGCAGATGAAGTTTATTATGAGATAGGTCAAGAGCCGACTACGGCTTCCAAAAAAGTAGAAAACTATAACTCGTTTGAAGCAACTGATTTAGTCTACTACTTTTTAGCAGTTGATTCAGAAGGTGTTAATGAAACTGGAGATCCTGTAAAATGGGAGAATGATATAAATCTGCAGTATAAAGAGTTAACAATTAAAGGGAAAGATGCACTAAAACTGCAGGCAACACCAAGTAATTGTGAAATCAGATATACTACGGATGGTTCTTCTCCAAAAGAAAATGGAGGCGTTTATCAGGAACCAATTATTATACCTGAAAATGCAAAATACATTCAGGCAGTTGCAGTAAATGAAGAACATGATATAGTATCTGATGTGCTGCAGTATGAAGTTAAAGAAAATGAAGTTACAGTTGATAGCGATAAGCCTGTTAAATTAACAGAAGCTCAAACTCCAAAAGGAACAAAAGCGACATATGAGGAGCTTGAATTTTTAAATGAAACAAATGCGACTTTTAAACAGGCACAATTTATTATTACAGGTAGAGGTAAAGCTGATTTTTCTTTGACTTTTATGATAGATAAAGTAGAAATAGATGATATGAATATGTTAGAAGAACAACTAAAAAATATTAAAGATAATTTTGTTGGAGAAAAGCCCCATGATTTAACTGCTAACATAACTGGTATTAAATTTAAAAGCGGCAGAGATTTTTTGAGATGGCTTGAAAAAAATGAATTTAACTTAGAGATGTATAAAAATAGATTTAGTCAACATTAAGGAGATGATCTTTTGAGCCAAGTAAAAACTTATGGATTTGGTTTTAATCCAAAAGAAACCAATCATCATTTCCTCTTAGAAATACCAACTGGAAATGCTAAAATAACAGTATATGAGAGATTTAACTGGGATCAAGATGAGCAGGTTAGTGATTTAAATGATAAAGATAAAAAAGTGATTTTAAGTAAGACCAAATGGAATAAAGTTAAAAATGTAATCAAAAAAGAATTTAATAGGCGTTTAAAAGATGAAGGACTTCCAGCAGGAGATTTTGACAGTTATTATGTACCTTTAGAGCGTTTATATGGTAAAGAATTAATGCTTCTGCTTTGGGCTATAGAAAATGCTGAAGTAGGGGTTATTGATTTAGCCATCAAAAACTGGCTGGGTTTATCACCTGAAGAGAGATGGTGGCTTTTTACAATGACTAATGCTTCAACGGGTCATTACAGTGACAACCGTGGCTGGAGAATAGCTTTAAGATATGCACTAACAGAAAACCCTGTAGATAATAAATTAGCAGGCAGCTTTGTACAGCGATTATTTTAAGATAAACTAGATAAATCTCAAGAAATTTAGAGTAATACGGTAAGATGTCAAGAGTAAAATAAGAAATAATTTAATTTATTTGGCTGAAATTAGTTAAATTAGGCATAGACCTATCCGCCTAGCCCGAATAGTAATTTTTTACCAATTCAGCCCATGACTAAATAATAGTTCTGATAGAAAATAAAGTAAACAGACTAATTTGCAATAATTATCTACCTCCGTGG
>NZ_QBLR01000204.1:0-6045 GCF_003070835.1 Halanaerobium sp.
ATCTCGATGAATCCACAAACTATTATTTCCTTTTTTTAAGCAGATTATTTTCTCATCTTTTTTTAGTTCTTCTAAAATATTAATTAATTCATCTTTCTGAAGTGATGATTTTTTAAGTAAATATTCCATAGAAGCAGATTCAAATTTTTGGGAATTGATAAAGATTTCGATTCTTTTTTTCCAGTCTCCATTTTCTATCTTTTTAAGTAGTTCAATTACCTGATTTTCATCTCTTTTTCTTGGAGGGGGATCAACAATTACAATCTTCCCGCCACCTATTAAATTCATAGGAGAATATCTCCTGATCACGAATTTCTCATCTAAATAAGCGGCAATCTCTTCTTCCAAGCTAAACTGTACATAAGCTTCTTTGCCAGGAAAAAGCTCTTTTTTATCATATAAATAAACCCGACCAATAATTTCTTTAGCTCCAATGTGAAATCTAATCTGGTCACCATTTTTTAAAACAAAATTCAAATCTTTTAACATCTTTAAATTTGCTTCAAAATATTTTGTTTTAAAAAGAGAGTCAACTTCTGCCAAAACATCGCCCCGCTGCAGCTCATCTTTATCAATACCTGAAAGGTTAATACCTACTCTCTGACCAGGATATACTTTTTGAACTTTATTGTTATGAACCTGTAAACTTCTAACTCTTAACTTTTTAGACTGCGGATAAAGCTCAAGTTCATCTTCAACTTCAATTACACCTCGAAAAAGAGTTCCAGTTACTATCGTCCCAAATCCTTTAAGTGTAAAAACTCTATCAATTGGAAAATATATATTATTTTCAGTTTCTTTACTGCTGATTGTATCTACTATTTTATTAATTTCAGCCTTTAAAGCATCTATTCCATCCATATCTAATGCCGACACAGAAATAATTGCTGCATCTTCTAAAAATGAACCTGCCAGTTTTTCCCTCGTATCTTCTATAACAAGTTTTTTCCATTCTTCATCTACTTTGTCAATTTTAGTTAAAGCTACAACACCATGTTTTACATCAAGCAAATCAAGAATTGCCAGATGCTCTTTAGATTGAGGCATCATCCCCTCATCTGCAGCAACAACTAAAATTGCCAAATCAACACCAGCAGCTCCTGCCAACATGTTTTTTATAAATTTTTCATGGCCTGGAACATCAATAATACCTGCCTGTTTATCGTTTGCAAGTTCAAAAGAAGTAAAACCAAGCTCAATTGAAATTCCACGTTCTTTTTCCTGTTTTAATCTATCTGTATCTGCACCAGTAAGGGCTTTAATTAAAGTTGTTTTCCCATGGTCTATATGACCTGCTGTCCCAATGATAATATTTTTTTCACTCATCAAACTTCCTCCCTCAAAACCTTATTGATCTCTTCAGCCAATAATTTAATTTCATTTTCCTGCACAGTTTTAAGATCAATTATTAATTTCTGATTTTTAATTCTACTAAAAATAGGCATCTCAGTCTGGCGTAATTTATAAGCTAGGTTTTCCGAAGAAATTATATCAGAATCAATTGTCAAAATATAGGTCTTTATCTCAGTAAGAGGATAACTCCCTCCACCTATTCGAGCTGTATCTTTTTCGATTTTAAAGCTGAAATCATCATGTTCTTCTAAATAAGATGATAATTTTTCAGCCCGCTCTTTAACTTTGCTATCTGCTTCTGTAAGCATTTTCAAGGTGGGTATTTTATCTACAGCTTCCTCAAAATTACGATATAGTTTAAGGGTGGCTTCAAGTGCTGCCAGAGTAAATTTGTCAACTCTCAATGCTCTCAATAAAGGATGTCGTTCAAGTTTTTTAATGTATTTCTTTTTGCCAACAATTATCCCTGCTTGTGGCCCTCCAAGCAGTTTATCTCCACTAAATGTTACCAGATCAATCCCGGCATCTATACTTTCTTTTACTGTAGGTTCATAAGGTAGTCCATAAGACTGCAAATCAAAAATTATACCACTTCCTAAATCTTCTATAACTGGAATTTCTCTTTGATGAGCATCATTTACTAGTTCTTCTGCGTCAACAGTTTCTGTAAAACCCTGAATTCTATAATTGCTGGTATGAACTTTTAAAAAAGCACCAGTTTCCTCAGTAACAGCATTTAAATAGTCTTTTAAATAAACTTTATTGGTTGAGCCAACTTCCACTAATTTTGCTCCACTCTGCTCCATCACCTCTGGGACTCTAAATGAGCCACCAATTTCTACAAGTTCACCACGAGAAATTACTACCTCTTGATCTTCAGCTACTGCAGCCAGGACAAGGGTGACAGCAGCTGCATTGTTATTAACTACCAGAGCAGCTTCTGCGCCAGTAAGTTTTTTAATAATATCCTGCACTGAAGAATATCGATCTCCCCGCTCACCACTATCTTTGTCAATCTCTAAAGTTGAATAATGAACAGCAACATTATTTACAGCTTCTGCTGCACTCTCAGCAAGCAGAGATCTGCCCAAATTAGTATGAATCACAACACCAGTTGCATTGATAGCTGGTGACATTTCAGGCTGATATATCTTCTTTAAGTATTTTTTCACTGAATCTAAAATATTTTCTGATTTTAATAAATCTTGATCAAATTTAGCTGGTGAAAAATCATCAGCTAAAATTTTAGTCCGTATTTTATCAGTTACATATCTTATACCATCTAACAAATCAGCTCTGGAATAATTATCTTTAATTTTTTTTGATTTTTCCTCGGCTAATATATCATTTACAGCAGGTATTGATTTTAATAGTTCTTCCTTAACCATGAATTGTTCCTCCTAAAATTAGCAGCCTATTTTTACTAAAAATATTTTTTTAAAAAAAATACATCTAAGTAGATTGTATAATCTAAATAGATGTCCAAAGGTGTTAATATTTATATGGCGGGAATGTGTGGGAATCGAACCCACCACAGACAGGTCCGCCTGCCTGCCGCTGGATTTGAAGTCCAGGATGTTCACCTTGAACATAAACACTCCCATATATTATCATTAATATAATTATAGCATTATGTTATTTATTTTACAAGCTTTGTTTTGCTAAATTTACGTTCTTTTTTTCTTTAAATGTAACTATCATAGCTGACATAATAACTATCAGAATCCCCAATATTTTTCTATAGCTAATAGTAGAATTTAATAAAAAATAAGAGGCAATAAATGTTATTATTGGCATCGTATTCATATATAATGAAGGCATGGTAACTCCCAAATTTTTAATGCTTAGATTATATAATAAATATCCTGCAGCAGTTGCTATTAAACTCACAAATAATATGTTTGCAGTTATCAAAATAAAGTTTGGAGAACTTATAATATTTTTTAAAATATAGATATCCTTGAAAGCAAAAATGCTGGTAATTAAAGAACCAAAAATACACTGATATGCTAAAACCAAAACAGAATCATATTTTTCTAATAAGTATTCTGCTTTCATAGTATAAGTTATCCAAGAAATAACGCCTAATAACATCAGAAAAAAACCCTTAATAGTAGAAAATATATTGCCGATTTCATTGATATCTATTACTAAATAAACTCCAAAAATAGAAAGCAAAAATAAAAATATAGTTATTCTTTTAGTTTTTGTTTTATTAATAACACTATCAAAAAGCAGAGTTAGAATCGGAATTATTGAACAAATCAAAGAAGCTAAAGCTGCAGAAATATATTGAAGTGAGCTGGTAAAAAAATAATAATAAAGACTCATTCCAAATAAGGCAGAAATAAATAACTTTAGTAAATCAGAGCTATCATTAATTCCTATACCTTTTTTCTGGCTAACAAGAATTAAAAATAAAAATATCCCAGCGAGACCAAATCTTAAAAAAACAATTAACATCGTGGGCAAAAAATTAGTCAAGATTTTCATAGAAATAAAGTTCAAAGCAAATATTGATGTCCCCATAAAAGCACATAAATTCCAAATAAGCATTTTTATCACACTTCTAATTATATTTTAAATTGATCTACAATAGCTGATAAATTTTGAGCCATTACTGTTAAATTTTCTGCAGATTTAACTATTTCTTCTGTTACTCTACTCTGCTCTTCACTGCTTGCAGCAACTTCCTCAGAATTAGATGCTGTTTCATTACTTACACGAGAAATTTCTTCCATATAATCATTTACTTCTTGACTTTCACCTTTAATTCCTTCCAAATTAAAATCAACTTTTTCAATTAAAGAGTTTAAACTATTCACCACATCATCAATTTCTTCAAAAGAATCGTCTGTAGTCTGAATAGAATTTATACTGTTTTCTACTACTTTTCCAGTGTTGTTCATCTTATCATTAGCATCTTTGACAGCAAACTGTATCTCCTTAATTAAAGCTGATATTTTTTCTGTAGCATTTTCTGATTCTTCAGCTAGATTTCTAATTTCATCTGCTACCACACTAAATCCACGCCCGGCTTCACCGGCCCTTGCTGCTTCAATTGCAGCATTTAAAGCAAGTAAATTTGTCTGAGAAGAAATATCATTAATCAAATTAATTATTGTTTCAATTTGTCCAGAAAGTTCTTCTAGTTTATTTATTTTAACTGCGGCTTGATCAGAATTAATTTTTACACTTTCAATATCATTAACAGTTTGATTAAGCCTTGTCCTACCTGTTTTAATGCTAGTTACTACATTAGAAGCATTAGCCTGCATTTGATCAGAAATTTGATTTACCTGATTAATGCTTGCTCCCAGACTATTAATATTAGTTTTACTGTCCTGAATCACAGCTGTTTGTTCTTCTGCACCAGAAGCAACATTTTGAATTGAGTTACTTACTTCATCTGCTGAAGCTGAAACTTCTTGGCTTGAAGCCGATAATTCTTCACTGGCGGCTGATAAATCACTTGATATATCTGCTGCACTACCTATAATTTCTTTCAAATGACTCTGCATAACAGAAAAAGTTTCTGTAACTTTACCCACTTCATCTTTTCTTTTTAAAAGTTTTTCCGGGATTTTTTGGCTCAAGTCACCCTTCGCAATTCTTTCGCAGTGTTCAACCATCGTATTTAAAGCTTTTATTACATTATTTGAACTCAAAAATAAAATCAGACTAATTAAAACAAAGAAAAATACAGAAATATATATAATTCTATTTCTTGCTTGATTTACTGCAGCATAAATTTTCTCCATTGAAAAAGCAAGATTCAAAATTCCAATTTGTTTTCCCTCTACTTCAACAGGTACAAAAACTTCATTTATTTTAATTTCTTGATTATTATAATTATAATCTTTTTCTTTAAAAATATTTTCTCTTGTTTTAACAACTGTTTGAACCAGTTTAGAATTTCTTAAATCTCCAATTTTATCTTTTCGGCTATCGGCTATATTTTCAAATTCATTATTAATAAAAGAAACATAAATTATTTCATTGTTTTTTTGAAGTTTTTCGACTAAAGTTTGATAACTAAAACTGTTGGTCAATTCACGTACATTATTAGCTCTAATTCCTACCTGCATAAAAGTCCCATCATTATTTCTTAAATAACCATATTTATTATAATTCTCAGATTCGCTATCTTTACGAATATTTTCCATTAAAATATCCTTGTTAGAAATCATAAAATCATTAACTGGATGACCAGTTTCAGCCCGCCACCCGACATAATCATCTACAGTCGAATAAATAATTTCACCGGCTGGATTATACCAAGAAATTTCTTGGACCATTGTCTGCTCCATAATTTCTCGTAATCGCTCATTGCTTAGATCATCTCGATTTAAAATTGTAACATTAGCTGCTGCTTCTATTTTCTCTTCAAGCATTTTATTAATAGTTTTTAACGAATTACTATTATCAGCCAGCTGCTGTTCAACTTGTTCTGCCAGATTTAAACTATTATTATATTGTTCTGTAAATAAATTTTCTTTCAGAAGATTAGTTGCTAAAAAACCGATACCACTAACCCCAATTAAAATTAAAATAACAGGTATAACAAGAAACTTAACTTTCAAAGATAAATTATTAAGTAATTTCATTTTTCTGCTCTCCAATCATAATTCTTCTTTGATTCTCAGTTACAAATAATTTAAAATATGTAGTTAAATAATTTAGCTAATAAAA
>NZ_QBLR01000205.1:0-6010 GCF_003070835.1 Halanaerobium sp.
CAATAACAAAAAGATTTGTGGTATCTTATCAGAATTACTTTTAAATAAGGAAGAGGAGATCTTTGTTATTGTTGGCTGTGGAATTAATTTAAATAATGACTATTTCAACTCAGAAATAAAAGAAATTGCTACATCTTATTACCTGCAAAAGAACAAAAAGATCAATAAAAACCTATTTCTGGCCAGATTAATAGAAAAAATCAATTTGTATTTTGATAATTATCTGGCTGAGAAGCGAGACCAAATAATTAATCAGTGGAAAGAAACTTTAAATCTGACTGGAAAAAAAGTTGATCTTAGACATAATGGTAAAAAAGAGACTGTTTTAATTAAAGAAATAATGGATAATGGTGATCTATTAGTTGAGTTTGCTGATGGGAGACAGAAGAAACTTCAGTCATCTAATACCTCCTTAAATTATCAGAGTCTTGAAAAATATAATGACTGTTCCCAGGAAGGTGAAAAAAATGAAATTTAAAATAATATCAATCTTAATACTCTTTCTTTTATTAATATCATCTGCTGTCTCTGCCCAATACCTGGAAGTTGCTTTAGTTAGTGATGTCGGTGGCTTTAAAGATAGAAGCTATAATCAGCAGTTGAGAAATTCCTTGAATAAAGTGGCTGAAAGTTTAAATTTAAAAACAGCTTATAGAGAATCAGAGCTAATGACAGAATACCAGGATAATCTTAATTATTTTGCGGAAAATAATTTCGACTTAATCTGGGGAGTCGGCTTTTCGATGGAACAGGCTGTCAAAGAAGCTGCTCAGATGTATCCAAAAACTAATTTTGTACTGTTTGATGGAATAGTCGAAGAAGAGAATGTTATGTCTCTTACCTTTAACAAAAAAGAAGAGGGATTTTTAGCTGGAGTTGTTGCTGCTCTGGCAAGTGAGAATGCTAAAGTTTCATTTATTGGAGGTCAAAAAACAGAAAAAATTGGTCATTATCAGATTGGATTTGAGACAGGTGTTAAATCTGTGAATTCTGAAATAGAAATTATTAGTCGTTATGTAGGTAGTTTTAATGACTTTTCTGCTGCTAAAGAAATTAGTGCGGAATTAGCGGCAGAAAATGTTGATTTGATTTTTTATGCTGCAGGACCTTCTTCGCGGGGGATAATAGAGACAGCTTTAGAAAAAAATATCAAATTAATTTCACTGGATGCTGCAGATATAGAGCTTGCTCCAAATAATATGATAACAGCAGTTTTAAAAAATACTGATCATCTGGTCAAAATGTTAATTGAAAATTATAGTAATGATAATTACATTAACGAAATTAAAGAATTTGGTCTGGCTGATAATGCTTTTGTTTTAGAACAGGATCAGCTATCTGATATGTTGAGTAGAGAAAAAAGGACCAAAATCGAAGAGTATAAACAGCAGTTTCTGGCAGGTGAAATTGAAATACCGTCCGCTCCTTAGCCAAATAGTTTAAACTATAATTTTGACTAATAGTCAGAAAAACATTTAAATCTGATTGATTCTATGATAAGATAAAGTAGAATAAAGTTTAAAATATTTTTAGGAGTGATAAATTGAGATTACCTGAATTAAAGATTGCTGATTTAAAAGCAAAACTTCCTATTATCCAGGGAGGAATGGCAATTAGAGTTTCAATGGCTGAACTGGCAGCTGCTGTTGCCAATGAAGGTGGTATTGGAGTAATTGGTGCTTCAGTTATGACACCTGAAGAATTAAAATCAGAAATCAAAAAAGCAAGAAAATTAAGTGATGGTATAATTGGTGTAAATATAATGTTTGCGGCTACAGGTTTTAGCGAACTGTTAAAGGCCTCAGTTGAATCAGGTATAGATTGTATTATTTCAGGAGCCGGATTTTCGCGAGATATGTTTGGGGTCGGCAAAGAATATAATACCCCGGTGATTCCTATTGTTTCTTCCCTGAAACTGGCAAAGATTTCCCAAAAATTAGGTGCGTCTGCTGTAGTAGTTGAAGGAGGAAATGCTGGAGGACATCTTGGTAGTGATGAAAATAGTTTTGATTTGATTAAAAAAATAGCCGGAAAAGTCGATATACCTGTAATTGGCGCTGGCGAAGCAGTAACTCCTGCAGATATTGAAGCCATGTTTAAACTAGGTGTTGATGGGGTCCAAATGGGAACCAGATTTCTGGCAAGTAAGGAAGCTTCAGTTTCAAAAAAATTCAAGGAGTTATGTGTTAAAGCTTCTAATGATGATGTAGTGAAGATTATGAGTTCGGTTGGTTACAAAGCCAATGCTATTAAAACAAGATTTTCTAAACTCATTCAAGCCGGCGAAGCTCCCTCACCAGCAAACTGTACAGATTGTTTAAAGAGCTGTACTAAAAAGTTCTGTATCAAAGACGCTCTGATTAATGCCAGAAAAGGAGATCTTGATAATGGTGTATTCTTTACCGGAGCTGGTATAGGAAGGGTTAAGGAAATTTTGTCGACTAAAGAAATTTTCCAGGAAATAAAAAATTACTTTAAAGATTAAGTAATAATTTGACATTTAGCTGCAGTTTGGTTTAATATAAGACTGCAGCTTTTAAATATTCAGCTGCTTTTTTAGATAGGCCTTTATTTAAAATTAGAAAAAAGATGGACTAAATAAAATCAATAAGGGGCAGAAAAAAATGATTTTAACAATGGATATTGGTAATACTAACACAGTTTTGGGTTTATATCAGGGTGACGAGTTAAAAACTCACTGGCGAATTTCTACTGATAGAAATAAAACTCCAGATGAGTATGGGATGCTTTTTAAAAATCTGTTTGAGTCAGCAGATATCAATAATGATGCTGTAAACTCAATCATTATTTCAAGTGTTGTACCTCCGATTTTAAGAATTTTAAAGAAAACAGCCTATCGTTATTTTAATGTAAATCCATTAGTTGTTGGACCAGGAGTAAAAACAGGAATGAATATTAAAACTGATAATCCCAAAGAAGTTGGTGCCGACCGAATAGTTAATGCCGTAGCAGCAGGTCACCTATACGAGGGACCACTAATAATTGTTGATTTTGGAACTGCTACAACTTTTTGTGCAGTTTCAAAAAAAGGAGAATATCTTGGTGGTTCTATTGCGCCTGGGATAGGAATTTCAGCAGAAGCTCTCTTCAGCCAATCGGCTAAGCTGCCGAGAATTGAGCTGATTGAACCAGGGAAAGCGATCGGTAAAAATACAATTGATGGCATGAAATCTGGAATAGTTTATGGTTTTGTTGGTCAGGTTGAATACCTGGTTAAGAAATTCAAAAAAGAGCTTTCCGAAGATGCTGTTGTGATTGCTACCGGTGGGCTTGTAAGTCTGATAGCTGCTGAAACTGATTCGATTGATCATGTAGAACCCTTTTTAACTTTAAAGGGATTAAAATATATAGCTGATATAAATGGAATGGGATCTTAGAATGAAGATACAGGATTTAAAAGTTGAACCTGCAGTTTTTTTAGCTCCTATGGCAGGTGTGAGTGATTACCCTTATCGACAGTTAATTAGAGAAATGGGAGTTGAACTTCTTTATACAGAAATGGTTAGTGCTAAAGGTTATGAATATGGAAATAAAAGGACTGCAGAATTAATTGAATTTGATAAAGCAGAAAATGGAAAAATAGCTGTCCAGATTTTTGGGGAAGAGCCGGATTTTATGGCCCGGGCTGCTGCAGGTATTTCTGAAGAATATAATGTGGACATTATCGACATTAATATGGGTTGTCCTGCCAGAAAAATTGTAAAAAATGGTGCCGGGTCAGCCCTGATGAAAGATTTAGAGCTTGCCTATAAAATAATAAAAGCAGCTGTTGAAGCCACCGGTGTTCCAGTGACTGTCAAAATGCGCAGCGGTTGGGATGAAGAAAATATTAATGCAGTTGAACTTGCAAAACTTGCAGAAGAAGCTGGTGCAGCAGCAATTGCAGTACATGGTAGAACCCGCAGTCAGTTTTATAAAGGTAAGGCTGACTGGCAAGTAATAAAAAAGGTTGTTCAGGAGGTAGAGGTTCCTGTAATTGCAAATGGCGATATCTTTTCTGCTGAAGATGCAGAAGCTGTTATTGAACAGACCGACTGTGCCGGTATAATGATTGGACGCGCAGCTCAGGGCTACCCCTGGATATTTAAAGAAATTATTGAATACTTAAAAACAGGTATGTTGCTTGAAAAGCCTTCATATTCAAAAAAAATTGATATGGCTATTAGGCACTTAAAACTTGCAGTTGACTACTATGGGGAAAGACATGGAGTTCCGATTATGCGAAAACACATCTCCTGGTATTTAAAGGGGCTTCCGAATGCCAGTGATATTAAAAATAAAGTTAACCAGCTGTCTGATCTGGAAGCTCTGATAAGACTATTAAGGAGCTATCAGAAGACTATAAGTTCTTAGATTAATTTAAGTGATTATCTAAACTTGCTTGACAATAAAAGTAAAGTTATTTATAATAATTAATAATTGTAGACTTATAGTAGTGTCAGGTATTATTACCTGGCACACTTTCTTGTTGGGCTGTGTTGCGGGCCCATTTGGTGCTTTTATATATATTAGACAATTTCGACAATTTAAAAATTAAAATATTATTTAGAAAGTAGAGGTAGATAGCTATGGCAGAACAGGTAATGCTGACTGAAGAAGGGTTTGAAAAATTAGAAAACGAATTGGAATATTTAGAAACTGAGAAGAGACGTGAGGTTGCAAAAAGAATTAAGGTAGCCAGAGAATTTGGAGATATCAGTGAGAACTCTGAATATGATGATGCTAAAAATGAGCAGGCGTTTGTGGAAGGTAGAATTCAGGAAATAAAAAATATGCTCAACAATGCCCATGTTGTTAAAGATGAAGAAGTAACTGACAAACAGGTTAACCTTGGAACTACCGTTATGCTGCATGACCTTGATAGTGACGAAAAAATCAGCTATACTTTAGTTGGCTCAGCAGAAGCAGACCCATTAAATTATAAGATTTCAAATGAATCACCTATCGGTAAAGCAATTTTAGGACATGCTATAGGGGATGAAGTAACTGTTGAAACTCCTGCGGGGGAAGTTGACTATGAGATTATTTCAATTAAAAAGGTTAGACATTAAATAAAATTATCAAAATCATTTATAATTCACAAAATTACTGTTGTTTGTAAGAAATAGGGGTAGAACTCTATTATAATTAAATAAGGAGTTGGATATTTATAATGAGTGAAAATATGCTCGAAGATATGAATGAGTTAATGTTACAGAGACGGGAAAAGCTATCTCAATTAAGAGAAGAGCGCAAAAAGGCTTTTGCTGAGAAATACGAAGTTACTCATCATGCAGTTGAAGTAGAAAATAACTTTGAAGAACTGGAAGAAAAAGAAGTTAAATTAGCAGGCCGTTTAATGGCGATTCGTACTCACGGTAAGGCGAGTTTTGCTGATTTGATGGATATGAGCGGAAAAGTTCAATTATATGTAAAACAGAATAATATTGGCGAAGAGCGCTATGAATTTTTTCAGGATTTAGATCTTGGAGACTTAGTTGGTATTACAGGAACTGTTTTCAAAACGAATCGGGGACAGGTTTCAATTAGAGTATCTTCTTTTGAACTTTTAACTAAATCTTTAAGACCTTTACCGGAAAAGTTTCATGGTTTAAAGGACAAAGATATTCGTTATCGGCAGCGTTATTTGGATTTAATTGTTAACCCTGATGTTAAAGAAACTTTTGTTATTAGAAGTAAAATCATCAAGGAGATGAGAAGATACCTGGAGGAAAAAGGATTTTTAGAAGTTGAAACACCGATGATGCATCCAATTGCAGGTGGAGCAACTGCTCGTCCTTTTGTAACCCATCATAATACTTTGGATATGGATCTCTACTTAAGAATTGCACCGGAGCTTTATCTTAAAAAGTTAATTGTTGGTGGATTTGAAAAGGTATTTGAAATCAATAGAAATTTCCGTAATGAAGGGATGTCCTATAAGCATAATCCTGAATTTACTACTATGGAGCTTTACCAGGCTCAGGCTGATTATCATGATATGATGGAA